>NZ_FJVE01000004.1:0-300000 GCF_900078195.1 Clostridium sp. Marseille-P299
GACAGTTGTGTCATGCGGCACTACTGTTTTATGCGGTGTTAGCAGTCGTTTCCAACTGTTATCCCCCTGTATGAGGCAGGTTACCCACGCGTTACTCACCCGTCCGCCACTAAGTCACTTAAGCTTCTCCCCGAGGGGATCCACTTAAGTGCTTCGTTCGACTTGCATGTGTTAAGCACGCCGCCAGCGTTCATCCTGAGCCAGGATCAAACTCTCAAAAAAAGTTTAATCTTTAATTCAGAACAATGCTGACAAAGTTTTATTTTCATAAAACTCACTAAAAAGTTTAGCTTGCTTCTATCTCTAGAAGCTGTCATCTTGTTTCCGTTACTGATTTTAGGGTTGTGTCAGATCTTGCGATCCTCCACAGTTCTATACCAAACATCTCTGTCTGGATTTTTATTCTCAACGAATTTCAAGGTTGTTTCACTGTTCAGTTATCAATGTTCTTTATATGAATGATCATTTTATCAACTTCTCATTCATACTTTATACTAAAGATTAGCTCTAGTATTTTATCATCATTTCAAAGGCTTGTCAAACATTTTTTTATTCATCCAAAACTTTTGAAATCTTACTGATTTAAATCAGCTTTGCAATTATATCATATCGTTTTCCGATTGTCAACTGCTTTTTTCAAAGTTTTTCGTTTTGTTTGAATTGTTTGAACTTTTGAAACAGCTTGTATATTTTAGCACGCTTTTAGCGGCTTGTCAACTACTTTTTTCATCTTTTTTCAGACTACTTAGTAGAGCGGAGAAAGAGGGATTTGAACCCTCGCGCCGCTATTAACGACCTACTCCCTTTCCAGGGGAGCCCCTTCAGCCTCTTGGGTATTTCTCCATTTTTATAATTCTAATGGCAATCTAGAATTAGTCTTTTTTTGCGTTTTGTGCAAACAAAAAACCACCTATAGTTCTCGGCGGTTAAGTTTACTTAAAACAAAACACTTCAATATAATGTTGGATAACTCACAAGGTTTTGTGAATTATAGCGGAGAATGTGGGATTCGAACCCACGGTCCCTTTCGGAATCACTGGTTTTCAAGACCAGCCCCTTAAACCACTCGGGCAACTCTCCGTTCAATGCTTGATTAGTTTAACATATACTTTTTATCCTGTCAAGCACTTTTGATCATTTTTTTTAAATTTTTATAACAATATGTCAAATTACATTTTTTTACGAAGAAAAACCTCAGCAATGCTTATATCTTCAGGCGTAGTTATCTTTATATTTTGATAGCTACTTTCAACGATTTTAATAGGTATATCAGTACATGTTTCAACTACCATAGCATCGTCTGTAACTATAATATCTGTTCTCTTTAATATCTCTTGATACGCATCCATAAGTACCCTATAAGAGAATGCCTGTGGTGTTTGAACATTGTAGACATACTTTCTTTCTGGAGTCATCAATACTTCTTTATTGGAGTTCACAAGTTTTATCGTATCTTTTGATGGTACAGCAAGTATACATGCAAATGATTCTTTTACTTTCGCAACTATTTTTGATATAAGCTCAACTGTAATTAACGGCCTTGCTCCATCGTGTATTAAAACATATTTACTATCTGTTAATGCTTTCAATCCCTCAAATACGGACAAATAACGTTCCGATCCGCCAGTTACGATTTTAGTAACTTTATGAAAACCATATTTTTCTACAATTTCAGATTTACAGTACTCCTCTTCACCATTCCCAACCACTAATACCACTTCGTCTACAACACTATTTTCAAATGCATGCAGAGAATAATAAAGCATAGGTTTCCCCAATAACTCCATATATTGTTTTGGTGTAGTGGTATTCATTCTTGTTCCTTGACCAGCAGCAAGAATAATTGCACTTACTTTCTCATTTTTCATCATTGTCCCCATTTAACACAATATTTATTAATAAATCTCTTTTAATCTATCTTCTTAACATAATTACGTTTACACAATATAATTAATTTACCTTGAACATCAGCTTTTTTAAGGTTGTACAATATTTCATACAGACTTGAACAACAGCTTATTTTGTGTTGTTCCATATTTTATACAGCCTTAGACAACATCTATTTAACGTTGTTCCATATTTTATACACTCTTAGACAACATCTATTTTGCGTTGTTCCATATTTTATACACTCTTAGACAACATCTATTTTGCGTTGTTCCATATTTTATACACTCTTAGACAACATCTATTTTGCGTTGTTCCATATTTTATACACTCTTAGACAACGTCTATTTTGCGTTGTTCCATATTTTATACAGCCTTAGACAGCGTCTATTTTGCGTTGTTCCATATTTTATACAGCCTTAGACAACGTCTTATTTAACGTTGTCCAATCTTTAAATTAGGAACTGCATTTAAATCCAGTCCACTACGTTTACCGTTTTTATAGTCATAATAAGCTGCAGTACCAATCATAGCTGCGTTATCTGTACAATACAGAGGAGAAGGATAAAATAATTTTAACCCTTCCTTATCACAAGCTGCTTTCATAGCTGCCCTTAACGCCGAATTTGATGCAACCCCTCCAGCGATAGCAACCTTATCCATGCCATATTCTTTCGCTGCTGCTATTGTTCTAGTAACTAAAACATCCACTACCGCTTCTTGAAAAGATGCTGCTATGTCTGCTTCATTTATCTCTTCCTTCTTCATTTTACACAAATTGATATGATTTAATACAGCTGATTTTAAACCACTGAAACTAAAATCAAAAGGTGAGCCTTCAATATGTGCTCTTGGAAATGCTATCGCATCTTTATTACCTTCTTTTGCTAACTTATCAATTTTAGGACCACCAGGATATCCTAGACCAATTGCTCTTGCCACTTTATCGTATGCTTCACCTGCAGCATCATCATGAGTTCTTCCTATAATTTCATAAGTACCATATTCTTTGACTAAAACTAAGTGTGTATGGCCACCTGATACGATTAAACATAAAAACGGAGGCTCTAACTCTTTATTTTCAATATAATTAGCTGAAACATGTCCTTCTATATGATGAACTCCTACAAGTGGAATGTTTGTTGCATAACTAATTGCTTTTGCCTCTGCAACTCCAACTAATAAAGCACCCACCAACCCTGGACCATAAGTTACACCAATTGCATCAATGTCTGTAAGTTTTACATTTGCATCAATAAGTGCTTGTTCTATTACTTGGTTTATCTTTTCAATATGTTTACGTGATGCAATTTCAGGCACAACTCCACCAAATAATGTATGCAAGTCTATCTGTGAAGAAATTACATTGGATAATACTTCTCTACCATTTTTAACAACTGCTGCTGCTGTTTCGTCACACGAAGATTCAATTGCTAATATTAGTACATCTTCTTCCATCATTTATTTCCTTTCTACTATCTACCATATAATTAGGGTTGTTGTATGATTTATAAAATAGTTCATCATACTACAACCCATGCTTTAGACATTATTTTAATTATTTAGGCTCGTCTGATTCTACTTCACGAAAACCTACGATTTTCCATTCAGAGTTTTCATCCTTCCTTAAAAGGAACTCTTCATACGTTTTAAAATAAGATGAACCTTCTTTTGTTGTATAGGATACACTCATCCTAGCGTAATCAATTCCATCTTCCGTCCATGTAACGGCACTATTTGAAGAATTTACTTTATAACTTGTAATTTTCCTGTCGTAAGATCGATAATCGGCAATATCTAGCTTCAAATCATACAGATATTCCTCCAACGGATTATTATCAAGTAATTCTTTATCATACATGATACGTACTTGATTTACTAACTGTTCAATCTCTTTATCATTCACATCCCCACTATACAAGCACTTTGTGTATCTGCTATATAATTTAACTACCTCTTTTGGCGTTGCAGGATATGATGTTTTTAAATCTTTACTAATTAAATGCTCCGCTTCCGTTTGATTGGCTGCCGTATTCTTTGCACTTTCTGTTACTTTTGATATAAAAAAATAACCGCCGATAACGATAATACCAACAATCATAAACGCAAGATAATTTTTCCCTGTCTTTCGTTTTTTCTTTTCCATACCATCTACCCCTTCCTATTGGTATGAAGTTTCTTACTCATCCCTCAATTCGTAAAAAACTTTATTACTCATTTTTATCAAATTCTAAAGTAATACTCTTCTTATCTTTCCCCGCTTTCGCTGCTGCAAAGATTTCTCTTGTATCCTTCATAAACTCCTCAGGATATATTAATGATGGGCTATAGTGAGTTAACCATAACTCCTTAACATTCGCTCTCTTTGCCAAATTCGCAGCTTCATAAAATGTCATATGCTTATGTTCTAGCGCTTTTACTTCTTTTCCTTTTTCTCCATACATGCCTTCGCATATAAACAAGTCCGATTCCGCAGCATTCTCAACAATTGCGTCAACAGGTCTTGTATCTGTACAATAAGTAACCTTTATTCCTTTTCTTGGAGGTCCTAAAATTAAATCTGGCGTATAAACTTGTCCATTTTTTTCTATCGTAGCACCTTTTTGTAACTTACTCCATAGTTCCTTTGGCACATTGTTTTGTTGTGCTTTTTCAGGTAAAAATCTACCTGCTCTTTTTACCAATAGACTGTAGCCATAACAAGTTACATTATGATTCACTCGAAAAGCTTCTATCACATAATCTTTTATCTCAATTGTCTCATGAGATTGTGTTAACTCTATAAATTTAAGTTCAAATGGTAATTCCGGTGCAATAACGCGAAGTGCATTTACCACACGTTCTAATCCCTTTGGACCGATAACTGTTACAGGCTCTGTTCTTTCTGCATTGCCCATTGATAATAATAATCCTGGTAATCCACTAATATGATCACCATGGTAATGAGTAAAACATATTACATCTATAGAATGAAAGCTCCATCCTTTTTCTTTGATTGCAATCTGTGTACCTTCTCCACAGTCAATCAAAAGACTACTTCCATTTAATCGTGTCATTAATGCGGTCAACCATCTTCCTGGTAACGGCATCATTCCACTCGTTCCTAACAAACATACATCAAGCATTCATTTTCTCCGCATTTTCTCTTATTTTCTATGGTCTATATTAGCATATTATGTATCGTTAAGCAAGAAATAATTCCTACCTAACAACCCTGTAAAAATGCTCTGAGGCCTTGAACATGCCAGTACATGTTACAAGACCTCTGTTTTTTTTGAAACTCTTATTGGTATTTTAAATTGTGCTATCATATGTTCATAACAAGGCTCACAAATCGTGAATTTGTGTATTTCTGTATCTCTATTCGAAAAATATCCCCACTCTTTCGTTGCTTCAAAGGCATCTTCCATTAAGATTCCTTTTTCCATCCGTAAGTTTCTTCCACATACATTACAAACTACCGTATTTTTTATTATCCGACCCTTCGCTAACCTTGGCATCACGAAACCTCCTTAGCATTATAATATCAAACTTGGTCTAACTTTCACAGTGGTAATGTTACCCTATTCCTGTAGCCACATGATAACTGCATTTTCGGTTGGCTTAGTATAGAAATCTTTTCGTCCCCCTACAGAGTTAAACCCTAGAGATTCATAGAGATGAAGGGCACTTTTATTACTTTCTCTCACTTCTAGTGTAAAAGACTCCATACCCTTTTCTCTAGCTAAGTGAATGAGTTGTGTCAACATTAACTTTCCTATTCCTTGATTTCTATTTTCCTTACGTACTGCTACATTGGTTATTTGCCCTTCCCCTGCAATCCCCCACACACCGCAATAGCCAACAACTTCATCATTATCCACTACCACTAGATAAAGATTATTTTCACTTTTCGTCTCATTTAAAAAACTTTCAGCACTCCAAGGACTAGAAAATGTATCATTTTCTATTATAACTACTTCTGGGATGTCCCTCTCTTCCATTCTACGAATTATCATAACACACCTTCTATCTAATTCCCTGACTCATTCTTTTGTTTTTCCGCTAATTCTCTCTCAGCTTGGGAAAGTCTAAGATAGGTTGGAACATGTCCCATTGCTGTTTTCATCGTATTTTCATTGTAATACTTAAAGGCAAGAGCTCCAACAGAACCCGCTCTTTGTTTTGCAACATGGCTAGGGGCAAATAAATGTGGAACTGTAACTAATTCTTTGATTTGTTCTTTATAAGCATCTACACCATCTCCGAGAAAAACAACTCTTTTTTCTAATTTATTTACCTTATCTATAATCTCTGGTAATTCTACAACACATTGCTCTTCTAAAACTGTAAACTCACCTTCTTTAAACGCATAAAGGCCAGTATAAACTTGATTTCTTCTGGCATCCATTAACGGACAAATCACAGTGTCAAGAGAAAAAACATTATATGCTAAAGCATCTAATGTAGGTATTTCTATAATTGGTTTATCAAGTGCTAAACCAAGTCCCTTTGCGGTTGCAGAACCAATTCTTAATCCTGTAAAGGACCCTGGCCCTTTGGCAATTGCTATTGCATCTATATTTTTTAGATCTATCTCTAACATTGTTACTATTTCATCTATCATAGGTAATAATGTTTGAGAATGTGTCTTTTTATAATTTACGGTATATTCAGCCAGCATAGCTTCCTCTGTCATAATAGCTACAGAGGCAACAAGACCTGAGCTATCGATTGCTAGTATTGTCATTTTAGTTTCTCCCTTCCTCTTCGATTACTATATTTCGGTAATCAAACCCTTTTGTTAAGTCTTTTTCAATTCGTATATTAGTTCGTTTCTTCGGTATCAATTCTTCGATTAATTCCGCCCATTCTATAAAACAAACACCATTTCCATAAAAATAATCTTCATATCCGATCTCATCCATTTCTGAAAGATCAGAAATACGATAGACATCAAAATGATAAAACGGTATTCTACCTTCATGATATTCTTGTACAATAGTAAATGTAGGACTACTTACTGGCTCATTTATACCAAGCCCTTTTGCGAAACCTTTTGTAAAAACGGTTTTTCCAACTCCTAAGTCCCCATCTAAACAATATATCTCACCTGGCTTTGCCTCTACTCCTAGACGAAACCCAAGCTCAAATGTTTCAGTTTCATTATAACTTTCAAAATTCATACGATCTTTTCACCTCTAATTCCTTAATTTACAATGTTTATCCGCTACGTGCTTCCTAATAAGGTCTTTCACCACTTCTACTTTATCCTCATATTGTTCTTTCGGTAAAATATAGGCTCTCGTAGGTGATAAGTAAATGTAAAAATCTTTTTTTGTCTCTATCACTTTACGTATCTGTTCCCACTCGATCGATAATTTTTCTTCTCCTTGACTAACGAAAACCCCTGGATCATTTATTTTATAATCTAACGGTTTTAAAAACATTGGTGTCAATTTTACCTGTTTTGCTGCCTTATAGTATAAATAAATAGGATTAATAATCGTAAATAGTGCTGCTACTATTAAGAGCATTCCATTACTAACCTTAGAATTACCTCCAGCACCCATTAAATATAAAACAAAGGCACCGCCGCTAATAATAAGATTAATGACACCTGAGATTCCAATATAGGCATGTCTCATAAGAAATCGGTACATATCTTTAACGTTCATCAGTATTTGAAACTTAGCTTCCTGATTCATTCAATCCTCCATGCTGCTGTTAAGCAGATTATTTTTTAGGAAAAGCAATCTTTATGCACCTTCCATATGATAGCATATATTCTTTTATATTCTATCACAATTTTTTTAAATTTTAACAGTTAAATTAAATTTTATTGAAAATACATTCCTAATATACAGTATCTTACAATATTGGCAGATTTATATATAGATAGCAAATTAATTTGGATTTAATTTACTAAAATTAAAAAAGCAGGAAATTAAGAGCCTTTTTCTGCACTCTCAAAATTCCTGCTTTTCATCTTATTTACTCTTTAAGATATAGCTTATTTTTTTATATATTATCATAGTAATAACACTTACCATTGCATATTTAAAAATATTAAATGGCGTTACTCCAAGTAATATAAACGATGACATACCGCTTATTAATTGGTTCTTTTCTGTTCCTGCATCAATAAATGTTGATATTGGAGTCCCCATCACTTCTGCATATTTTGGCAACAACATGTATGCATTTAATATTCCTCCAGCAACAGCAGCAATTAACGTACCAATTCCTAGACCTATGATTGCGTTCTTTCTAGACTTTTTTAAATAATAAACAAAAGACGCAGGTATGACAAATGCACAACCAATAATGAAGTTCGCAAATTCACCAACAAATGCTGTGTATGTTCCATTGATTAGTAGATTTAGTAATATTTTAATAAATTCAATTACAATACCAGCAACAGGTCCTAATGTAAATGCACCAATAATGACTGGTAGTTCACTAAAATCAATGGTGTAAAAAGATGGAACAAACCATAATGGAAATTTAAATAGCATTAATACCACGGAAATCGCTGCTAACATTGAAATTATGGTCATTTTTCTAACTTTTTGACCTTTCATACTGCCTTTCGTACCTGTTTTTTTCCCAATCAAGACTTCTGCTGCGTATGCCGATGCTAACAGCACTACAACTACTAAGACACTTAGTAAAAGGAAACCCACATTACTCGTTGCTACCTCTGCTAAATGGTTTAACTTCTCGCCTACAGATTCAAATACATTTTTCATACTAATATTCTCCCTTTTTTACAAAGGATTTTCCTCGATTTCGCTTTTACAAGTGTACAAAACAAAGAATTTATGTTTTATTTTCCATAAATAAAAAGCCCTAGATATACTCTAGGGCTAAATGATTCTTTCTTCATACATAACGATTATATTAAATATCCTATTAAAACATAGAATATTGATATAAGCGTTCCATGTAAAAGCGTTTCTTCTCTCATCCAGACTATACTGTCGGTTTTGGAATTTCACCAAATCAACGAATAAATTCGTTCGCGGACTATACCGCCGGTCGGGAACTACCCCCTGCCCCGAAGAATTTCCTTATTTATTTTGACACTATTTTATTCCATTCAATATGAAAAGTCAATAGCGTTTCTGTTTAAATCTATGACCATAGTTACTACCCTTAGTTATTATCTATAGCAGAAACTATGAGTTATAGCATTGCTATTACCTTTTAGCTAATAGCTGTTAACTAATAGTTGTTAGCTAATAGCTGTTAGCTATTGCTTTTCCTATTGTTATTCTATTTCTATTGCTATCGCTAGTGATAGTGATATTACTATTACTATTACTATAACTATTACTATTTCTATGAACTATAATATTATATCGTTTACTCCAAATTATAATATCATAGACAACTGAATACGTTTCTTGGCTAAATCTACACTTAATACTTTAACTTCAACAATGTCACCAACGCTTACAACATCCAGTGGATGCTTTACATATTTTTGTTTTGACATTTGTGAAATATGAACTAGACCATCTTGGTGTACCCCGATATCAACGAATGCACCAAAATCAATTACATTACGTACGGTTCCTTTTAAGATCATTCCATCTGTTAAGTCTTTCATATCTAAAACGTCTGTACGTAAAATAGGCTTTGGCATCTCTTCACGAGGATCTCTTCCTGGCTTCTCTAATTCTTTTACGATATCAAATAATGTGATTTCACCAATTCCTAATTCAGAGGCAAGCTTCTTTTTATCTTTGATCATTGTACTTAATCTAGATAATCCTTCATCTTTTACTTCATTGTTAGAAACCTCAAGTGCCTTTGGTGTCTCTTCTTGCTTTACAATAGAACCACCATCTTGGATTGCTGCTAATAAAGCTTGGCCCATTGCAGTATTGGTATTCTTTAAGCGTATTCCTTTATCATTTCTTTTTCTTTTTGGAGCTTGTTCTTTTGTCTCCTTTTTCACATCATTTGATGCTACTTTTTGTCTTGCTTGTAAAGATTTAATATCTTCTAGCTCAAATCCCAATGACTGCAATAATTTTTCTGCGGCTTCATAAGACTCTGGATGCACGCTTGTTGAATCAAGTGGATTCTCACCATCATTAATACGTAAGAAACCTGCACATTGTTCAAATGCCTTTGGTCCAAGTTTAGATACCTTAAGTAACTGCTTACGGTTCGTAAATTTACCATTTTCCTCACGATAAAGAACTATATTTTTCGCAACCGTCTTTGAAATTCCTGATATATATTCAAGTAAGGATGCAGAAGCAGTATTTAAATCTACACCTACTTTATTTACACAATCTTCTACCACACCACTTAATGCATCGCTTAATTTCTTTTGATTCATATCATGCTGATACTGTCCAACACCAATAGACTTTGGATCAATTTTTACAAGCTCTGCAAGTGGATCTTGTAATCTTCTAGCAATAGATGCAGCACTTCTTTGGCCAACATCAAAATTTGGGAACTCTTCCGTTGCAAGCTTACTAGCAGAATATACAGATGCACCAGCTTCATTTACTATGATATATTGTACTGGCTTATCTATTTCCTTTAACATCTCTACTATGATTTGCTCGGATTCACGAGATGCTGTTCCATTACCAACCGAAATTAATGTGATATTGTACTTATCAATTAAATCTTTTACGATAGCTTTTGTTTCTTCTACTTTCTTTTGAGGAGCTGTAGGATATACCACTACCGTATCCAATACTTTTCCTGTTGCATCTACTACTGCTAATTTACATCCTGTACGGAATGCAGGGTCCCAGCCTAAAACAACTTGTCCTACAATTGGAGGCTGCATTAATAACTGTGTGAGATTTTGACCAAATACTTTAATTGCGCCATCTTCTGCTTTTTCTGTTAAATCATTACGTAACTCTCTTTCAATGGCAGGACCAATTAAACGGTTATAACTATCTGCAATTACCTTTTTTAATACCTCTTCCGTATTTTCATTTTTATTGGTAATTACTTGTGCTTCTAAGTAACTTAGTATTTTATCTACAGGAGCATTTACTTTAACCGTAAGTATTTTTTCTGCCTCACCACGATTTAATGCAAGTACTCTATGCCCAGCAATCTTACTAATCTTTTCTTCAAATTCATAATACATTTCATAAACAGATTCTGTTTTCTCATCTTTTGCACTAGAACTTATACTACCTTCTTCAGAGGTTACTTTTCTAATATGAATACGATAATCTGCCGCATCTGAAATATTTTCTGCAAGAATATCCATTGCCCCAGCTAATGCTGCTTCTGCTGTTGGTACTTCTTTTTTCTCAGAAACGAATGCTAATGCTTCTTCAAGAAGTGGTTTTGTTGTCTCTTGTTTTAAAATGATTTCAGCAAGTGGTTCCAATCCCTTCTCTTTTGCTATTGTAGCTCTCGTTCTTCTCTTTGGACGATATGGACGATATAAATCTTCTACAACAACTAATGTAGTTGCGGCTAAAATTTGTTCTTTTAACTCTTCTGTAAGCTTACCTTGTTCCTCGATACTTGATATTACCTGAGTTTTCTTATCCTCTAAGTTTCTAAGGTAAGTCAAGCGATCATTTAAATCACGTAAAACCTCATCATTTAAGGAACCAGTTGCTTCCTTACGATATCTTGCAATAAAAGGGATTGTATTTCCCTCGTCAATAAGTTTCACTGCTGCTTCTACTTGTTCTAAACGTATACCAAGTTCATCTTTCAATTGATTAAGAATATCCATACTAACCTCCTACTGCCGTTAGACAGCTTAATTCTTTTAGTAAAAAGCACTCTCGGTGCTTTTTGTTGGTTGAAATACAATTTCACAGTTGAAATACAATTTCAACTTAATCTCTTTCTATTTTTTTGTCTCTATCGTCAAAAGTCTTCTAAGATTAATTTCTTAAAAGACTCTTGATTTAGAACTGTGTAATAACTTTTATTTTAATTCTTTTGTTTATTCAATAATTTCGCTTTTGCTAAAGTTCATATTATAAAGAGATGCGTAAACTCCACCCTTTTCTAATAATTCAGTGTGTGTACCTTTTTCTTTGATTCCTTCTTCTGTTAAGACAATTATATTCTGAGCATTTTTAATCGTAGATAAACGATGCGCAATAACAAAAGTGGTTCGATTCTTCGCTAAACGCTCTAAGGATTCTTGAACTACCTTTTCACTTTCATTATCAAGGGCTGATGTTGCTTCGTCAAAGATTAAGATTGGAGGATTCTTAAGGAAAACTCTTGCTATACTTAATCTTTGTTTTTGTCCACCAGATAGTTTTACTCCTCGCTGTCCGATATCTGTATTATACCCATCTGGCAATTCCATAATAAAATCATGAGCATTTGCATTTTTTGCTGCTTGTACAATTTCTTCTTCTGTAGCACCTAATTTACCATAGCCAATATTATCCGTTACAGTACCTGAGAATAAGTAAACATCTTGCTGTACAATACCAATATTTTTACGAAGTGATTTTAAAGTGATATCTCTAATATCGATACCATCGATTGTAATGTTACCACTGGATACTTCATAAAATCTTGGTATCAAACTACACATAGTTGTTTTACCAACACCAGAAGAACCTACAAGTGCCACATACTCTCCTCTTGCTACATCAAGATTAATATCTTTAAATACTTCGGATAAAGATTCATCATATTTAAAGGAAACATCATGGAAAGAAATATCACCCTTTACATCTTTTAATTCAATTGCTCCATCTTTATCAACAATGTCTGGGTTTGTCTCCATGATTTCCATGAATCTTGAGAATCCAGTAATACCATTTTGGAATTGTTCTGTAAAGTTAATTAATTTTTTAACTGGTTCGATAATGCTATTTACATAAAGTAAAAATGTGATTAAATCGCTAAGTACAATAATGTTGTCTGCAATCATTAATCCACCACCAACAATAACAGCCACATTGATTAGGTTTGTAAACAATCCAAGTCCTGAATGGAAGGTTGCCATTTGCCAATATGCATGACTCTTACTGTTAACAAAACGCATATTACCTTCACTAAACTTTTCAATTTCTCTTTCTTCATTTGAGAATGATTTAACAACACGGATACCAGATAAGTTGTCCTCAATTTGAGCATTAATATCAGCAATTCGTTCACGATTTTTACGAAATGCCCTGTTCATTCTTCCCTTCATAAAATAAGCAAAAATAAACATGAGTGGAAGGAATGTAAATAATATAAGAGTTAAAGCCCAGTTAATTTGAATTAATATGATAAATGCACCAATGAATTTGATGATAGAGATAATTAAATCCTCTGGACCATGATGACAAAGTTCTGTAATATCAAATAAGTCATTCGTAATACGTGTCATTATTTGACCAGTCTTTTGATTGTCATAATAATTAAATGATAGTTTTTGGAGATGCTCAAAGATTTCATTTCTCATGTCAAATTCCATCTTTGCGCCCATGATATGCCCTTTATAGGCAATAAAAAAGTTACAAAATAGTTCGATTAATGCTAAGCCTACCATTAAAACAGCTAGTTTAATAATTACTTGCACTGCTGTATTAATCTCGTAATTTGGTAACACCGTATTTGTGATATAACGTACAATCATAGGATATACCAAGGAAATACCTGCTGCAACTAACGCACAAAGCATATCTGCAAAAAACAGTCCCTTATACGGCTTGTAATACGATATAAATTTTTTTGCTCGATTATTCATTTCTTTTCCTTTCGCAATAAAAGAGCGTATCCCTCTCCATAAGTACCAGAGAAACACGCCCAGTTTATTATCTAGATAATTTCTTTGACATTTCGTATAGATATTGATTTAAATCTTTTGTCATTGCAAGAGCCTCATCGATATCATAATCTACGAATTCGCCATGTTTATATGCCACAACACGATTTGATCCTCCATTTGTTAAAATATCAACAGCCTTTGAACCCATAGCTGAGGCATATACTCTATCCTTACATGTTGGACTTCCACCTCGTTGAATATGACCAATAATTGTTGCCCTTGTTTCCATTCCTGTCGCTGCTTGGATACGTTTTGCCATTCCATAAGAATCGCCTACACCCTCAGCATTTACAATAATATAATGTTTCTTTCCGCTTTTTTTCTTTTCTATTATATTTTTTATAATTCTCTCTTCATCGTTGTCGAAACGTTCTGTTGTCAATATATCTTCTGCTCCATTAGCAATACCGCACCATAAAGCTATATACCCTGCTTTTCTACCCATAACCTCAATAATACTACAACGCTCATGAGAGGTTGAAGTATCACGAACCTTATCAATAGCCTCCATTGCAGTATTGACAGCAGTATCAAAGCCTACCGTATAATCTGTGCATGCAATATCAAGATCAATTGTACCTGGAACAGCTACTGTGTTGATTCCTCTTTTAGCTAATGCCTGAGCGCCTTTAAAGGAACCGTCACCTCCAATTACAACTAAACCGTCAATCCCATGCTTTTTACAGATTTCTGCCCCTTTATCTTGTCCTTCCTTAGTAACAAATTCAGGACAACGTGCTGTATATAGTATTGTTCCGCCTCTTTGAACGATATCAGCTACGGATGCACCATCCATATCTATAATATCTTCTTCTAATAAACCAGTGTACCCTCTTTGAATTCCTTTTACCTTTAATCCGTAAGACATTGCTGTACGAACTACCGCACGAATTACTGCATTCATGCCAGGGGCATCGCCTCCGCTTGTAAGTACCCCAATTGTTTTTACTGTCTTTTCCCTGTTTGCCTCTACCATAGTAATTACCTCCAGAAGAATATATTGTTAAATATTTGACATACAATTAATTAGTTACAAAATTCTACGAAAATTTTAATATTGACTATTGTAACCTTTTTACTTCCTTTTTTCAATACTCTTTTCAATAACTCGGACGCTTTCTTTTGAAAACTTCTCACCCAGCCTTGATAGTAGATCGGTATTTACTTTAATATTTTTACTCTTAGGCAATCTTTTTATAGCTTTTTCGCCTTCACAATAGATTACAACCGAATCATTTCCGTCATAATCTTCTAAAATACGATAAAGGTTTTGTTCATTTTGCATAAAGTCATTTTTATCAGCAAATCGTATCCACACTTCTTTTGGTATTTCTGAAAAAGGTATAACTTCTGTGCATATTAATTTAGCAGGTTTATCTTCCTCCATAGCAACTTTTCCCTTAATTAATAACTTTTCATCCACATCAATCATGTATTTATACTTTTCATAATCACGTGGGAAAATAATTATTTCAAGAGTTCCAAATAAGTCCTCGATCGTAATAAATGCCATAACACTATTGGTTTTAGTAGTCTTTAAGGTCTTTGATACAACCATACCACCAACTACTTCGTACTCACCATCCGATACTTTTATCTCGCCCGTTTCCTCATCCATTGCAAAGTCTAAGGTAGAAGCGGTAGTATTTTTCTTAATTAGGTTTTCAAATGCTTCTAACGGATGACCACTGATATAAATACCAAGTACTTCTTTTTCAAATGCCAATAATTCATCTTTGCCGAATTCACCAACATCCGGTAATTGGTATTCGTAGTTGATTTGTTCTTCTTCTGGTGCAAAGTCAAATAAGGTCATTTGCCCAGTCAGTGCTTTTTTCTTTTCCTGATTAACACTGTCTAATACACTTACATATACTTGCATTAATTGCTTACGTGTACCTGGAATACTATCAAACGCTCCCGATTTTATAAAGCTTTCTACCGTACGCTTATTTACTTCTTTTCCAGACAAGCGTGTTGCAAAATCACTTAAACTTTTATAATTTCCATTTTCATTGCGCTCTTTTACAAGGGCTTCAATGACTGGTCTTCCAAGTCCTTTTATCGCAGATAATCCATAGCGAATATTATTCCCTGATACGGTAAATACAGCATCTCCTTCATTGATATCCGGTGGTAAAATTTCAATTCCCATCTGTCTACATGTATAAATATACTCCGCTACCTTTGTTGGGTTATCAATTACCGATGTCATAAGTGCTGCCATAAATTCTACTGGATAATAGCACTTTAAGTATGCTGTTTGATAGGATACAACAGCATATGCTGCTGCATGTGATTTGTTAAACGCATACTTTGCAAAGTCTGTCATTTCATCAAAGATATGATTCGCTACAGTTTCTGAAATACCTTTTGCAATACAACCTGGAACGCCTTCTTCCTTGTTACCATAAACAAAGTTTTTACGTTCCTGTTCCATAACGGAGGCCTTTTTCTTAGACATTGCACGGCGAACCAAATCACTTCTACCATAACTATAACCTGCAAGATCTCGTACGATTTGCATAACCTGTTCTTGGTATACAATACATCCATAGGTTGGTTGTAAGATCGGTCTTAATTCTTCACACTCATATATAATACCGCCAGACTCATTCTTTCCTTTGATGTACTTAGGAATGAAATCCATAGGTCCTGGACGATAGAGTGAGATACCTGCGATAACATCTTCTAGACTCTGTGCTTTTAATTCCTTCATGAAACTCTTCATTCCAGCACTCTCTAACTGAAAGATTCCTTCTGTCTTACCAGAAGCAATTAATTCATAGACTTTTTTATCATCGTAGTCAATCTTATCAATGTCTAGCAATTCTATCTCATCTTCATTGGTTATACCCTTTAAGGCAGCTTTTCTTCGAATATCTTGATTAATTAGTTCCACTGCATTTTGGATTACCGTTAAAGTTCTAAGACCTAAAAAGTCCATCTTTAAAAGACCAAGTTCTTCTAAGGTCGTCATTGTAAACTGAGTTGTTATGGTATCATCGGATGCTCTTGATAATGGTACATATTCATCTGCTGGGGCATTACTGATAACTACACCTGCCGCATGCATTGATGTATGTCTTGGAAGTCCTTCTAGACGTCTTGACATATCAATTAATCGCATCACGTCATTATCTCTATCATATAGTTTTTGTAAATCAGGATTTGAAATCAAGGCTTTTTCAATTGTAATTCCAAGTTCCGTTGGAATCATTTTCGCTACGGTATCCACTTGTGCATAAGGCATATCTAGAGCTCGCCCTACATCACGAATAACTGCCCTTGCTGCCATGGTTCCAAATGTAACAATCTGAACCACACGGTCCTTACCATATTTCTTTACTACATAATCAATAACTTCTTGTCTTCGTTCAAAACAAAAGTCAATATCGATATCCGGCATTGTTAATCTCTCTGGATTTAAGAAACGCTCAAATAAAAGATTATATTTAATTGGATCGATATTGGTAATCTCTAAGCAATAGGATACGATACTACCTGCCGCACTACCTCTTCCTGGTCCAACCATAATAGAATTATCTTTTGCATATTTGATAAAATCCCATACGATTAAGAAGTAATCAACAAATCCCATACTATGAATTGTTTCAAGTTCGTATTTTAAACGCTCTTTTAATTCCACCGAAGGATTGTCATATCGTCTGTTAAGACCTTCTTCGCATAATTTGCATAAATACTCCCATGCGGTAAAACCTTCTGGCACATCATACGTTGGTAACTTATAATTTCCAAATTCTATATCCACATGACAACGCTGAGATATCTTATATGAATTTTCAAGAGCTTCTTGCGCATATGGGAAAAGCGCATACATCTCTTCTTTCGATTTCATATAGAATTGGCCACCTTCATAGCGCATGCGATCTTCATCTGTCACTTTTTTCTGTGTTTGTATACATAGCAAAATATCATGAGACTCAACGTCACTCTCGTATGTATAATGAACATCATTAGTGACAACTAGAGGTATTCCTGTCTCTTCACTTAAGCGAAGCATTCCTTGATTCACAGATTGTTGCTCTGGATAACCATGGTCTTGTAATTCCAAGAAGAAATTATTCTCTCCAAAAATATCCCGAAAGCGAAATGCTGCAACTTTTGCTTCTTCATAAAATCCTTTTCTTAAATTAACTGAAACCTCTCCTGCTAGACATGCTGATAAAGCGATAATCCCTTTTGAATACTGTCTTAATACTTCGTAATCGACTCTAGGTTTATAATAGAATCCTTCTGTAAACCCTCTTGAGACAATTTTCATTAAGTTGTTGTATCCTTCATTATTTTCTGCCAAGAGTATCAAATGGTAATAGCGATCATCCGATACACTACCTTCTTTTGAAAATCTTGAATTCGGTGCAACATAAACTTCACACCCAATGACCGGATTGATGCCTTCTGCATGGCAAGCCCGATAAAAGTCAATGACACCATACATTACTCCGTGGTCTGTAATTGCAAGACTATCCATTCCAAGTTCTTTTGCCCTTGCAACCATTTCTTTAATTTTACCGGAACCGTCTAATAAACTGAACTCTGTATGAACATGCAAATGTGTAAAATTCATAACCATCCATGCCTTTCTATAAAACATTGTATTCGCATTTAAATAATTTATCCTATATTTTTATTTTTCTTATATGCTAATACAATGAAATTCGTAAATTTATAACAGTATTCGTTGTATTCAATCATGAAAGTATACATTCATGATCTTGTTACCTTAGTCCACTTTCATTATAACATAATTCTTGTTTCATTCCTAATGTTTTTCGAAATTTCCAAACTTATGTTTGTTTTAAGGAGATATTATATCAATAATTAGATTACAAAAATCTTATTTCATGCACTATTATAGCGATTTGTATAAAAAGAAAAACTTAATGGTTAATAGCCCCTCTACTAGCTTGCTATAACCATTAAGTTTTATATATTGCAAATATCTTTCATCAAATGTAATCTAAACTTTATTCCCCACATAAATACTTTTCAATGTTCAACATTGCTACTTCTTCATCTACACCATCAACGATTACGTTAATTTCTTCTCCTGCTGGAAGTCCAAGGCTCATCATACCCATAATACTTTTGGCATTGATTTTCTTTTCCTCACATTCCACATAAACATTACTTTCATACTGACTTGCAACTTGTACCAATAGGGCAACTGGTCTTGCCTCTAATCCAGTAGGTATTTTGATAACAATCTTCTTTGATAACATAGCTTGTCTCCTCCTTTACATCCTCAAACCATCTGCAATACAACTTAGTTTCTTTAATCTATGATTTACCCCTGATTTTCCAATTGGCGGACATAACATATCCCCCAGTTCCTTTAGCGATGCCTCTGGATAAGAAATTCTAAGTTTTGCCACATCCTCTAGTCCTTCTGATAAACCTTCAAAACCTATGGTTTCCTTTATAAAATTTATATCATCAATTTGCTTGGTTGCTGCCATTACTGTCTTATTAATATTTGCCGCCTCGCAGTTCACCTGCCGATTGATGGAGTTGCGCATTTCTTTTAAGATTCTTACATTCTCAAAATTCATTAACGCATTGTGTGCCTCCATAATATTAAGTAAATCTACTATTTGTGAACCCTCTTTTATATATACAACGTGATATTTCTTTCGAACTACTACTTTTGCATCTATAAAAAAGGAATTGATAATGTCAATTAACTGATTTGCTCTTTTACTATCTGGTAAAACGATTTCTAAGTGGTACGCCTTTTCCGGGTCACTCATAGATCCTGCTGCCAAGAATGCTCCTCGTATAAATGCCCTCTTGCAACAAGTATTTTGAACAACCAAATGATCCGTGTAAAGTCCAAGTTCCTTGTTCTCTAATCTATAACAGGAAAGTTTTGTGGTCAACAATAATCGTTCTACTTCTCGGCCTTCCATACGCAAAATATATAAGTTGCTATGTTTCGCCGACATGTTTTTTCGAATTTGAATATCCGTATTAATATTAAATGTTTTTTTCACTAATGTAAAGTATTTTCTTGCAACCATTATATTTTCTGTTTGCAATACAAGAGTTTTTATTCCAAAATCATCAATGATTAATTTCCCACATACACTTAACATCGCTGCTATTTCAGCAATACAGCAATGTCTTGCATTCGAAGATTGTCTTGATAACTCTTCTTTAATAATCTTTGAAAATGTCAACTTACTCTACCCTCTCTGTATGTCCCTATGGTCAACCTTAACTCCATATTCTGTCTTAGCTAAACGCTTCATAAGTTCATTTGCTAATGTCACAGAACGGTGTTTACCTCCAGTACAACCAATGCTAACAACCAGTTGATTTTTCCCCTCTGAAATATAATTTGGTACCAAAAAAAGTAGCATATCTTCTAGTTTATCTAAAAATGTCTTAGCTTCAGGCAATTCCATGACAAAATCTCTAACCGGAGCATCATTTCCTGTCTTTTGTCTTAACTCTGGTATATAGTATGGGTTATGTAAAAACCGTACATCAAATACCAAATCTGAATCTGCTGGTATACCATATTTAAAGCCGAAGGTCAAAATGGTTATATAAAAATTGTGAAATGTTCCATTTTGAACAAATATATTATCAATCTGAAGTTTTAATTCTCGAATTAACAAGTGACTTGTATCAATAATATAGTCTGCCCTTGTCTTTAGTACCTGTAATTTTTCTCTTTCAAGTTCAATTCCTTGATCAATACGGTTTAATCCTGATAAAGGGTGAACCCTTCTTGTTTCTTTATAACGTTTTACTAATACATCTGTGCTTGCTTCTAAAAAAAGGATTTCAGATTTATAACCCAATTTATCAAGTTCTTCTAAACTGTTTGCTAAATCGCCAAAGGCTTGTCCGCTCCTAATGTCGATACCTAGCGCTACCTTATTGATATTTACACTTTCCTTTATTGTAAGTCTAGCGAAGGTTAAAATTAACGGTATTGGAAGATTGTCTACACAAAAGTATCCTGCATCCTCTAACATTTTTAATACCGAACTTTTCCCCGCTCCAGACATACCCGTTACAATAACAAAGCGCATTACAAACTCCTATCTGATGAATGTCTATCGACATGCTATCATTAATTTAATTGATAATTCGTACTTCAGGCTCTAACGTAACACCAAATTTCTCTTTTACAATTCGTATTACATCCTGTATCAATTGCTTAACATCATCTGCAGTAGCATTTCCAACATTAATGACAAATCCACAATGTTTTTCAGATACCATAGCATCTCCAACACGGTATCCACGAAGTCCAGCATCCATAATTAATTTTCCTGCAAAATACCCTTCTGGACGTTTAAATGTACTTCCTGCACTTGGATACTCAAGAGGTTGCTTGTCTTTTCTACGCTGATTTAAGTCATTGATTTTATCTATAATTTCTTCTTTGTTGCCATATTCAAATGCGAATGTGACATCCATAACAATATAGTGCTCTTCTTGGATTATGCTATGGCGATATGATAATTGTAACTCTTCTTTTGAAAGAGTTTTTATTTCACCATCTTTGGTTAACACCGTTGCACAAACGATGCAATCCTTCATTTCGCCACCATAAGCTCCAGCATTCATAAAAATTGCTCCACCAAGGCTTCCTGGTATTCCTGCTGCAAATTCAAAACCAGTCAGACTTTTTTCTGCAATTATCATTGCAAATTTTGAAAGAAGGATTCCTGCAGAACCAGTTACATAAACCATATTATCTTTTTCTACAAATTGAACGTCATCCTTACTTTCTTGTATCTTAATTACAACGCCACGATACCCAGCATCTGAAAATAATAAATCACTACCATTTCCAAGAATAAAGTATGGAACTTTATACTGATTTGCTAATAGAATAACATTCTTAATTATTTGAACATCGGAGGTACTCACAAAATAATCTGCTGGTCCACCAATTCGAAAAGTCGTATGATTTCGTAATGGCTCATCAATTGTTATTTCTATTCCTTTAATTTTCTTCAATTCATCATAGAATTGATTTAGATAATTCTTATCTTCCATGTTGAAATCCCTCTAACTCATTTCTTTATATATAGCTAATGTCTATGAAACTTAACTAAAATTCATTCTTAAAATTTTAACATCTATCTCTTAAATTCTCTTATACGAGTATATCCAATTTAATCAATTTCACAAATTACGAAACTCTACTTAATATTAACTTAGCACAACCATAAATTCCTGCATCGTTACCTAGTTCCGCAAGTCTAAATTCTTTATTCGCTAAAGCAAATATTATATTCTTGTTATAATGTTTCTTAATAGCATCGATTAATATTTCACCTGCTTTGGAAACGCCGCCCCCAATAACAAACACTTGAGGATCTACTGTTGCTGCAACATGTGATAATGCAAGACCTAGATATTTACCAAGATCATCTACCAAGGATAATGCAACTTCATCGGAAGCTTTTGCATGTTCAAAAATATCCTTTGCTGTTATTTCAGGCAAATCTGCAAGGGATGTTGGGATTTTAGTTGTCTTAATTTTCTTTTTGGCTAGTCTAACAATGCCTGTTGCCGAGGCGTATTGTTCTAAGTGTCCATGTCCACCACAACCACAAATGTCTTCTTCATTTGGATCTATTGTAATATGTCCAATTTCACCACCGGCTCCGTTACTTCCCGCAACCACTTTACCACCGATAATGACACCGCCACCAACACCAGTTCCTAAGGTAACCATAACAACATCACTGTATCCTTTGCCTCCGCCCATCCACATTTCTCCAAGAGCTGCGACATTGGCATCATTTGCTGCTGCTACCTTTAATCCTGTAACTTCCCCAAGCTTTTCATTTACATTAAAAATGTCCCAGCCAAGGTTTGCACATTTTAAAACAGTTCCATCTTCGGTAATTGGTCCTGGAACTCCAATACCAACTCCAACCACTAGTTCTTTTTCAATACCTTTTTCCTGCATTTTTGAATGAATTGTTTCAGCAATATCATAAGGAACTTGTTCGCCCTTGTTTTGGGTTCTTGTTACAATCTCCCATTTTTCAAGTAAAACTCCGCTTTCTGTGAATAGGCCACATTTAATCGTTGTTCCACCAATATCAATTCCAAAGCAATACTTCTCCATCTTCTTTAGCCCCCACTTTTTAAAGTACTATTTCTTTTTCATCATATTGTTTGTAACTCGGTTATATAACTCTTGAGCTGCATTATATCCCATTTTCTTTTGACGATAGTTTACTGCTGCTGACTCACAAATAACAGCCAAATTACGACCAGGACGGATTGGGATACTATGGCATACTACTTTATTTCCTAAAAACTCAGTATATTGTTCATCCAACCCTAAACGATCGTATTCCTTATCTTTATCCCACTCTTCTAGTTTTATTACTAAATCTATAGACTGTGTATTCTTAACGCTTTCTACACCAAATAAGGTTTTTACGTCAATAATACCAATACCCCTTAGTTCAATAAAATGTCTTGTAATATCTGGTGCTGTACCGATTAAAGTTTCATCACTTACTTTTTTAATCTCAACAACATCATCCGTTACTAGTCGATGTCCTCTTTTTATTAACTCAAGTGCAGCTTCGCTCTTACCAATGCCGCTCTCTCCCATAATTAATATTCCTTCGCCGTAAACGTCCACTAATACACCATGAATCGAAATTCTTGGTGCCAATTCAACTTTTAACCAACGAATTACTTCTCCCATGAAGGATGACGTTGTTTTTTCAGTACGGAAAATAGGTACTTCAGATTCATATGCTAGTACTTTAAATTCCTCAGATACTTCTATTCCACGGCAAAATACGATACACGGCATTTTAAAACTCATAAGTTTTTTCATAATTCCAGTACCGTGATCTTTCTCCATCTTTTGCATATATGCATGTTCTACATTTCCAATGATTTGAACACGATCAGAATCAAAATAATCAAAAAATCCAGTCAATTGTAGTGCTGGACGATTTACTTCTGGTTGAGTAATCTTTATATTACTAATATCGAGATCTGGAGTACAATTCTCTAGCTTCATCTTTTCCACTAATTTTTCTAAGTCAACTGTATACATAGCGCTCTCCTTCTCTATCCTAAAATTTCTATTATAGAAACCGAAAAATATTCAAATGTTTCTTTAATAGATATTATTAAGAAGTTCTATGAACTTCTTATCATTTAATTTGTGACGCATACAGCGCACCTTTTATTCGAAGTTAAAAAGCAACTTCTAATAACTATCCTCTAAGAAGTCCTACAAACTTCTTATCATTTGATACATGGCGTGTAAAACACGCCTTTTATACGAAGTAAGAAAGTTACTTCTGATCAGCTATCAAACAGAACAAAAAACGTTCCATTATATAGAAGCATTATTATAAACTTCATGATAACATATTCGACTTTTAGGTGCAAGTTTTTAACAATCGTGGATTGCTAAATATTCACTTCATTATTTACTTCTTTATTCTTATTTCTACTATCGATACGAAAGAAGTTATATACTTCCTCAGCAGCTAATTGATTCATTGATGGAATACTCGCTAACTCTTCAACAGTGGCAGCTTTAATTGCCTCTAGTGATTGATAATGCTTCATCAAGGCCCTTCTTCTTGTTGCACCAATTCCTTTAATATCATCTAAAATAGAGTGAACTTGTGCTTTTCCACGTAAAGAGCGGTGATATTCAATGGCAAATCTATGGGTCTCATCCTGGATTCTGGTTATTAATTTAAAGCCTTCACTATGGGTGTCGATTGGTATTTCTACGTTATTAAAGTAAAGTCCTCTAGTTCTATGGTTATCATCTTTTACCATACCACATACCGGAATGTTAAGTCCTAACTCCTCTAATACTTCTAGCGCAATATTTACTTGCCCCTTACCACCATCCATTAAAATAATATCCGGATATCTCGTAAAGCTACCATGTTCCAATCCGATATTTCTTTTCTGAAGCTCTAACGCTTCCTTTTGTCCATGAGTAAAACGTCTTGTTAGAACTTCATGCATGGAAGCATAATCATCTGCTCCTTTTACCCATTTTATTTTAAATTTACGATAATCATTTCTCTTTGGTTTTCCTTGTTCGTAAACAACCATGGAGCCTACTGATTCAAATCCATTGATATTTGAAATATCGAAGGCTTCAATACGTGAGATTGGAGAGAGATCTAACCATTCCTCTAACTGTTTCATGGCACCGATTGTTTTTGCTTCTTCTCTCATTATCTTTTCAGAATCTTGTTGTAATACCAAGGAGGCATTCTTTTCTGCTAACTCTACAAGACGCTCTTTCTCACCTTTTTTCGGCACAATAATAGAAACTTTTTGACCACGTTTTACAGTTAACCATTCTGCAATCAATGACTCATCTTCCACAGGTTCTCCAAGAATTAATTCTTTTGGAATGTATGGAGTGCCTGAATAAAACTGCTTTACAAAATTGGTCATAATATCGCTTCTTGTTTCATTTGCAACGCCTGTCAAGTGAAAATGATCTCTACCAAGCATTTTACCACTTCGAATGAAGAATACCTGAACTACAGCCTCATCTCCTGCAGTTGCAAATGCAATGATATCACGGTCCGTACCATTGGTATCCGTAGCTTTTTGTTTTTGTGATAGTTTCTCTACACTCAATAATAGATCACGATATTCTGCCGCAGTCTCAAACTCTAAGTTTGCAGATGCTTCTTTCATCTTTGCTTCCAGATTCTTCGTTACAATTGCATAATTACCATTTAAAAACTCAATTACTTCATTAATGGATTTCATGTACTCTTCACTGCTAATATACCCCTGGCAAGGAGCATCACACTGCTTTATTTGATAATATAAACATGGACGCTCCTTTCCTATGTCCTTTGGTAGATTTCGATTACAGGTTCTAATGCGATACAAACGTCTTAATAATTCCAAAATGTCCTTCACAGCACCAGCACTGGTATATGGCCCGAAATACTTAGCCTTATCTTTTTTTTGCATTCTTGCAAATAATACACGTGGAAAGTCTTCGTTTATTGTAACTTTAATATATGGATAACCCTTATCATCTTTTAGCATTGTATTATACTTTGGATGATGTTCTTTAATAAGATTACACTCTAACACCAAAGCTTCCATTTCAGAGTCTACAACGATATACTCAAAATATTTAATTTGACTTACCATCTGACGAATCTTAGGAGTTAGATTACGACTACTTTGAAAATATTGTCGTACACGATTTTTTAGACTAATGGCTTTGCCTACATAAATGATGTTATCTTTACTATCGTGCATTATATAAACCCCTGGCTTTGCAGGCAGTTTTTTTAACTCTTCTTCTATATTAAACATAATACCCTCCATGCCATTTGGCAGCTTTGTCATAGGTTTAACTATTGTTTCAACCTATCTTCTATGCCTTTTAGCGTGTAAAAGGGGCCCTGTGTTGTTATATTCACTTTTAACACAGCACCCCTTGAATTATTATAAATCTAAGTTTATTTTTTCAATTACATCTTCTTTTTTATTATTTTGTGAAATTCCATCATCTTTCATTGGGCCTTCACTTGCTTTTCCGTCGTTAATTTCGACATCAATTCTTTCTGTCTTAGAAGCGTTATCTTCTTTTTCAGAATCCAAAACTTCTTTGTTAGAACCCATTCTCTCTTCCTGAACTTCATTATAGATACTCATGAATTCTTTTCCAGTAATTGTTTCTTTTTCAACTAGGAATGCAGCAATTTTATCTAATACATCACGATTGCCAGCAAGCAATTCTTTTGCTTGTTCATAGCATTTCTTTAATAAGTCCATGACCTCTTTATCGATTTCTGCTGCAGTTGCATCGCCACAATTTAATACTGGTCTACCATCAAGGTAGCGATTTTCAACTGATTCCAAACCAATTAATCCAAAGCGATCAGACATACCATATTGAGTCACCATTGCTCTAGCAAGTTGAGTCGCTTTTTCAATATCATTGGATGCCCCAGTTGTTATAGAATTAAACACCAATTCTTCCGCAGCTCTACCACCGTATAGAGTAACGATACGTGTCATTAACTCATCTTTACTCATTAGATATTTTTCTTCCTCTGGAACTTGCATTACATATCCTAAGGAACCCATAGTTCTTGGAACAATTGTAATCTTTTGAACTGGTTCTGCATGTTTCATTAATGCTGTAACTAACGCATGACCAACTTCATGATATGCAACAATCTTTTTCTCTTCTGGTCCAAGAATGCGATCTTTCTTTTCTTTACCTGCAATAACAACTTCTACAGATTCAAATAAATCATTCTGTGTTACTACAGTTCTTCCTTCTTTAACGGCTAAAATTGCAGCTTCGTTAATGATATTTGCTAAATCAGAACCTACTGCACCACTGGTTGCAAGTCCGATTGCTTCTAAGTCAACAGAATCATGCATTAATACATTTTTCGCATGAACTTTTAAAATATCAACTCTACCTTTTAAATCTGGCTTATCTACAATGACACGACGGTCAAAACGTCCTGGACGTAAAAGCGCTTTATCAAGTACTTCTGGTCTATTTGTAGCCGCTAAAATAACAATACCTTTTGATGTATCAAAACCATCCATTTCAGATAAAAGCTGATTTAATGTCTGCTCACGTTCATCATTGCCACCACCATAGTGGTTATCTCTACTTTTACCAATTGCATCAATTTCGTCGATGAATACGATACATGGTGCTTGGCTTTGTGCTTGTTTAAATAAATCTCGAACTCTGGATGCACCTACACCAACGAACATTTCAACGAAATCGGAACCGGATAAGGAGAAGAATGGAACTTTTGCTTCACCCGCAACTGCCTTAGCAAGCAATGTCTTACCAGTACCTGGAGGTCCTACAAGCAATGCACCCTTTGGTAGTTTTGCACCAATACGTGTATATTTACCAGGGTTGTGCAAGAAGTCAACAAGCTCTGTTAAAGATTCTTTCGCCTCTTCTTGGCCTGCTACATCTTTAAAGGTTACACCGGTTTCTTTTTCTACATATACTTTAGCGTTGCTCTTACCAACGCCACCCATCATTCCGCCACTATTTTTAGTAATCATACGGAATATGAACCACATAACACCATAAATAAGTACGAAAGGTAATACATAAGCTAATAAAATATCAACAATTGTTGTACTTTTATCGACAACTTGACGGTCAAGCTTAATATCCTTCTCTTTTAAGGTTTTAATTAAGTCCTCATCATTAATATATCCAGTATAATAATATTTTTTATATAGTCCGTTATCACTTTCTTCGATAGGCTCAATTACAATTCTGTCTTTCTCTAATTGTAACTCAACAGATTTTACCTTATTATCATCAATTAAGGTTAAAAATTCTGTATATGAGATTTGTGTCAAGCTACTTTCTTTTAACTGCTGTGTCATGTATGAAAACATTAAGACAAGCATTAAAGCAGCCAACAAACAAAAGACCCAACCCTTTTTAAATGGATTGCTTTTTTTGTTATTATTTCTATTGTCTCTATTATCCATGGGTACCTCCCTTTTTATATTGCAAATACTAATTCTTTCGTAAATCAATATTCTCAATTCTCATATAGATATTATCATTATAATGATACTTAATTCATAAATCAAGCTATTAAGTTCTGAAATTTTTGTGTCTATATTATAAACAATTCATAGTATTTTATAATTTTTTTGATGTATTGTTTTTATATGGATTATTTTTATTTTTAATTACATTATGTGCAAGTTTTACTTTTTTAAAAGTTTCACTGGATTTCTTTTAGAACAAGTAGTATAATTGTCTTTGTTTTTTTAATATTACTAACAAAGAAGTTAGCGTTTAAAATCTGAATTAGGCCTAGTTTAAGTGACTCTATTAGCCGGTTTGTTTAGATTTTAAATGCTTTTTTTATTTTAGGAGGATGTTTTCATGGGCGTTAAGTACGTATTTGTTACTGGAGGCGTTGTCTCAGGTCTTGGAAAAGGTATCACTGCAGCTTCACTTGGCCGCTTACTAAAGGCAAGAGGTTATCATGTTACAATGCAGAAATTTGATCCTTATATTAATATTGATCCAGGTACAATGAATCCAATTCAACATGGTGAAGTTTTTGTAACAGATGATGGTGCGGAAACTGACCTTGATTTAGGACATTATGAACGTTTTATCGATGAGAGTTTAACCAAACAGTCCAATGTAACTACAGGAAAAATCTATTGGTCGGTTCTCTCCAAGGAACGACGTGGTGATTTTGGCGGTGGTACTGTTCAGGTAATTCCGCATATTACAAATGAAATTAAAAACCGTTTTTATCGTAATGATGGTTGTGATGAAACTCAAATTGCAATTATTGAAGTTGGTGGAACCGTAGGTGATATCGAAAGTCAACCATTCTTAGAGGCTATAAGACAATTTCAGCATGATATCGGTCATGAAAATGCAATTTTAATTCACGTTACTTTAATTCCGTATTTAAAAGCCTCCGGTGAAATGAAAACGAAACCTACACAAGCAAGCGTTAAAGATTTGCAAGGTATGGGAATTCGCCCAGATATCATTATGTGTCGTACAGAATATCCTTTAGAGCCAGGTATTCGTGATAAAATTGCACTATTTTGTAATGTGCCTAGTAGGCATGTATTACAGAATTTAGATGCTGAAACTTTATATGAAGTTCCACTCAT
The DNA here is from genome assembly GCF_900078195.1 of Clostridium sp. Marseille-P299. NCBI lineage: Bacteria > Bacillati > Bacillota > Clostridia > Eubacteriales > Clostridiaceae > Clostridium > Clostridium sp. Marseille-P299. Next base: position 29,342 of record NZ_FJVE01000004.1, read on the forward strand.
GATGGAAGAGGAACATTTAGCCGATGTTGCTTGTGAATGTCTACACTTAGATTGTCCTGCTCCGGATCTTAGCGATTGGGAAAGCATGGTTCATGCCCTTAAAAACCCAACCAGAGAAGTTACCGTAGCTTTGGTAGGCAAGTATACGCAATTACACGACGCTTATCTTAGTGTAGCTGAATCTTTACGTCACGGTGCTGTTGCACACAATGCTTCTATTAAAATCAAATGGGTTCCTTCCGAATCCGTTACTAGCGAAACGGTAGATGAATTATTATCGGATGTCAGTGGTGTTTTAGTACCTGGTGGTTTTGGTGATCGCGGTATTGAAGGTAAAATACTTGCAATTAAGTATGCAAGAGAAAATAACATTCCATTCTTAGGTATTTGTCTTGGTATGCAGCTTGCTCTCGTTGAGGTAGCAAGACATATGCTTGGGTTTACCGATGCTCATAGTGCTGAGCTAGATCCTAGTACAACGCATCCTATCATCCATTTAATGCCTGAACAAGATGGTATTGAGGATATTGGCGGAACTTTAAGACTTGGATCTTATCCTTGTATTTTAGATAAAGATAGTAAAGCATATGAAATGTATGGAACTGATATTATTAAGGAAAGACACCGCCATCGTTATGAAGTAAATAATTACTACCGTGAAGATTTTAAACGTTGTGGGGTAAAATTATCAGGTTTATCTCCAGATGGAAGAATCGTTGAAATGATTGAATTATCAGACCATCCTTGGTTTGTTGCAACACAAGCTCATCCAGAGTTTAAATCAAGACCAAATCGCCCACATCCTTTATTTAAAGGGTTTGTTGGTGCGGCACTTGATTGTACTAGATAATTAGAAATTTTGAATTAACTTAAATAGTGGATATTTATTAATGAGAGATAATACAATATTCTTACATGCAATAGGTCATTCTAAAATATAAATGTATAACAAATTGTTAGTTTTGGCTTATCAGCTTTTATAAATACAGGTTGTTATAAATGATTTCTATGTATCAACTATTACTTAGGATTAACATAGATCCCCCATTTATAACAACCTTTATAATTTAGTTTCCTTTACAAATAGAAATAATTAAAACTAAAAAACACCCTAGAAATATAAACAAATCAGATATATTGAAAATTACTTTCTTTAAAAAAGAAAAACTAAAGTAATCAACTACATACCCACGTTTGATTCGGTCATACAGGTTATTTGCAGCTCCACCAACAATACATGAAATTGCAAATTTAAGTACTTCTTTTCTTCTTTGAGGTAATAATATAACAAAAAATATAAGTACCATTCCAAAGAGTATGCCAGAAATTGTGACAACAGTCTCTTTTCTATCCTCTAGGAAATTAAGAAATGCGCCTTTGTTATAATATTTTGTGACAATGATTTTTCCATTAAGAATTTCTTCATCGGCCCCAAGTTTTTTATTCTTTTCAATATAATCTTTGATAAAATAATCTGCCAAAAAGATTACCACTACCAAAATCAGATAAATCATATGACCTCCTCTTTTCTAGAAACCCATATCATGCTTCAACTGCCATAGCACAGGGGACATAATTTAGCAACATTTCCTTCGCTTCTGACATTTTTACATTACGTAAGGATGGATAGTGAATGCATACCTTATCACATTCCTCTAATTGCTGTAATCGTTTTTTTATCCTAGTATATTCAGGATCATAAAACAATTTTACATTCTCATACTCTAGTAATGCCGTCATTTTAGAGAATGCACAAGAGAGCTTTAATATATTCATATCGCTTTCATAAATTTCGATGTTAGCATCTGGCGCTAAATTTAAAAGCTCTCTAATATGATAACCCAATCCATACCCATAAACAATATATGTATTTACTTTCTCACTATACCATTTTTTTGCCTGTAAAAATGCTTCTTTTCCTATAATATGATTCGAATGCATATAAAACTTTGTGCCGTTCGCATCTTTTGCTCCAATTGTCATTGCACCTGATGTTGTAAACTCCAGCTTTCTCTGTTTGTGTCACCAATTCTCTATTTTGCTCAAATATCTTTTGTATTGTACCTAACATAGTTTGACTCACCCCTCTATCATCCATTCGTCAGCTAATTTTCTATAGAGTTCTTCCTGCGTTATATCACCAAGCATATGATAACAATCTGCTAAACGATTTAACGGATAATCTCCACCATAATGTATGTTTAAGTCTGGAGTTGTTTCATAGGCTGCATTATAGTACCACAACGATGCTTCTATGTAATCATTCGCTAAGTAATAGTACTCTCCAAGTTGATAACATATTTCAGAAGAGGCCTCGTTTAATGCTACGTTTTTTAAACATACTTTGAAAAATTCGTGAAAATCATGGCGAGCTAAGCAAGCCTTTGCAATTACACATTGATATTTCTTTATTTCATCGATATCTGTTTCTTTCTCCATTATTTCTAAAAAGTAGGGCTCTGCTTCTTTAAAATCTTCAACGTCACCAGCAATATATAATTCTCTTGCGTACATACCGTTTAGTTTTTTTGATAACATTTTATGTTTTTTAATCGCTTCTTTATATATATGAAAGTCTCGTTTTACATGATTGCTGGTAGGCATGTGAATGATTTCAATATCGCTATCAAAAATTACTGGTTCGAGCGACACCATTTCATGCAACGGATCTACCCATAAAAATGTCCTTAGTCGTTTATAAAGCTTCGGACGATATTCCGCATCGTAATTATATGTTGTATTATGTAGGAGCTGATTTGTGTATAACATTTGAACAATATCAAATTCTGGTATCAATGTCTCTTTTAAAATTAAAAATTTCTTTATATTTTCTTCATCAATGACCTCATCTGCATCCGCCACATAAATATAATCCTTTGTTGCTTTTGAAAAGGAAAAATTTCTAGCTGCTGCAAAATCATTGACCCATTCAAAATCGTAAACATTATTTGTGTACTTTTTTGCTATTTCTTTCGTATTATCACTAGATCCAGTATCTACGATAATAATTTCATCTACAATTGTTTGCAAACATTGTAGGCATCTTTCAAGCACTTGTTCTTCATTTTTCACAATTAAACATGCACTAATGCTTACCATAATACCACTCCCTTTTTATCGATATGTTCATTTTTTACACAAAAGAAAAATAGAACCAGCCTCGCAACTGGTTCTTTTAATAATTACATTGAATTAACATGTCTATTAATCACTTTTTTCAGATATGAACAATTTAGTGGTACGTTTTATAAAAATCAATCTTGGTTTAAAACACCACTCTTAATCTTTAAGCGAATACAGGGTATAACCTAAGTTCTAAGATTAAGCTGCTCATATTACACCTTTGAACCATATCCGTTGACTTCTAATTTTTTACTGAGTAGTTAATTTATACCACTTATTTGCAAATTCGTCAATGTATTTTTCTATATGTAAAATTTAACGTTATATTTTTAAACTGATTACTGAGTTACACTTTCATTTTTAACCTTTGGCAAACTTACTTGCTCTGCTTTTGAAACGACTCTAAATTCAATTTCTTCAGTCTTTGAATCTTCATTTATTTGAGATAAACGATAAATAATGATTCTATTTTCTTTTAAGATATCTTCATATTTATAATTGTAAATATAGGTACTTCTTGGGTTTACCACTGCCGTACCTTCATTATTATATGTAGCTTCTTTTACCGTTTTCCAATAGATATCTTTATTTTTAATAATCTTTTCCTCATCCAATGCATTGTTTGTCATGATACTTTCATCTGTTTTATCAATTATCGCTACATCAAATGAATACTTTGAACTATTTGTAATTGTTAAACCACTATTTTCATCATTATCTGTTTTGTAACTAAACGCTAGTAAATCATTATCAGCATCTGTATCATCAAGGCTTGCAAGTTCCTTGGCATCTCCAGTAGATAGTAAAATAATTGCTCTTTCCTTAGATGCTACCTTCTTATTATTTGCTGCAATTCTTACATTGACTGTAAAATCAGTGTTTGCACTATAAGAAACTTTGGTGTTTATATCTGGGCTAGTGTAGTTTGTATAAAGGTCAAATAATGTAATGATACCAACTTTTCCTTTCGCATCACCATGGGCTTGGCTTACATCAATCCAATCACCATTATTTACTTGATACTCCATTCCACTCTTTAATCCTAGTGTATATGTTTTTTGATTTACCTTTATGCTAGGTTCTCTTGTTATACGAGATATTGTTACTTTGCTTTCTTTGGATGCTCGATTTCCATCGGTTACATAAACGTCATCTTTTAATGTAAGGGTTGTTGAATCTACTGCCTTAGTTCTAAAATATAGTGCTGCTCCTTTACTTATATAACTATTTAAAGTCAATGTATCGTAGTTATACCACTTACCAGTAGTACCTTTTTTCCACTCAATCTTTGATAGGTCGGTAAATTGCGTAAGTGTATCTCCTTTACCGATTGTAAAGTATACATAGCCACTATCTATTGCCGTAAAACTATTATCAGGGGTTAGCTTTGTTATTGCTGCCGTATCTTTAGATATCAAAATCGTATCAATGCCACTATAATACGCTTTCAATGTACCTTCTTCTGCATTCAATTGTATTGGATATATGGTGGCCTTTTCTGCGTCACTCTTTATGTATAGAATGACCTCTGACTTTTTCATCCATGAGATATCAATAACTGCAGTTTTCTTACTTCCTTCTGCCTCCGTAGTTACGCTTTCCCACTCTGTCTTGCTTGGATATTTTGTGTCTATTTTATCGGTAAAATAGATTATATTTGCTTGGTAATCTGAACTTACAGTTACACTTTCGCTGTCATAGTTTACTGTAATGTCTGTGATTCCAATATCCGTAGCCGTAGCTTTTACGACTTTTGATGTCTTGAGGACACCAATTATGATTGTTAATACAAGACAAAGAGAGAGAATTTTCTTGATGTGCTTCAAATTATTTTCCTCCCTGTTTCCTTACGTTCCATGCGGTGTCAAAGTAAGTGAAAGAACTGGCCGTACCAAGGGGCAGATCTTGAGTTGTATGTCACGTTACTTTTATTTACATTGGGTATATCGGAAGGTTTTGGGAGGAAGTTTAGCTTGTTATTACAAATATTTCTTTTTCTTTTATAAGCTATTTGTGATTTTTTATAATAAATAATGGGCGTTTATAAAACTCACTATTTAAATTCATAGAAAAATCATTAATAAACTTTTGTAATTGTTCTTTTGTAGATTTAACTGGAACATTAATATACTCTTTTTTAATGTTGTGATATAATCCTATATTAACTATCTCATATCCACTTTGTAAGAATATATCTTTTTGGTATTCAATCATTTCAGATATGTGATCAGGAGAAACAATTGGTGTACTTTTATTTCCACCCCAATTATAACCTATCTGAAAAACGATGATATCACACTTTTCTTTGCATTTCTTTAGGTACGTAATAATATAATTTTTTAATTCATTAGCATTTCCTACTCGACTATTTTCAAAATCCACTCCACTATGATGCAACACATTCATATTAAAAGCTATATCTAAGTTTGGTAACTTATCTATATTCTCCAAACCTGCTGATTCATTTATAACCTTTACATTATCAATATGGAACATATCACAAATCATCTTTATAAAATTTGCATTATTCTCATTTATTTCAATTGCCACAAAATTACTTTGTTTATTTTCCATTGCAAAATCAAGACAAAAACGACCAGTATTTGCACCTATATCTCCAACTATAGCTCCAATAGGAAATGTAATATTTTCTTTTATAAACTGATATCTTTTACTATCACCACGCCAATTCTCATCTTTTAATGCAGTTATCCCTAATTCTCTTGTTATAAAATTCGGAAAGTTTTGATAATTTGAGTGCTTACTCCCATCACTATAATAGTTTATAATCTTATCTTTCATTTCATGAGTTATCATTATATTCCCTCTTTAAATAGTTTTTCTGTATCTTTTCTATGATATATATCGTAATTTAATATTTCTTTCTGGTCTTTTTTTAATTTTCTATCATCATACCCATAATACATATTTCTATTATTACTAGAAATCCCATTTTTCCAAAAGTAATAAATGTTATTCTTTATTGTTCCTTTATCTACTTCAACATCAAATCCCATATCCATTAGATATTCCTCAAAAAAAGGTACATTTGCATCAACAAATAATTGAGAAGGACCCCACAATCTTGGATTTGCTTCTATCATATAATATTTATCATTGGATTTTTTTAGCTCTACCATTACCAATCCCTTAAAATCTTCTAATAAAAACATTTCTGCATACGCTTTACAAATTTCTGTTTTATGTAAATTACTACTTACTGCTAAGCAGATTGAACCTCCTGCTTCTTGTTGAATCAGGTTTTTTTGAGAAAAACAATCATAAGAACCATCTTTCTTAAAGTAATAAAGCAAATACCAGCTTTCTCCAATTATGTATTGTTCAATTGACCAATCTTTATCATTAACATTTACTAAACGATAATAGTCTTCTTTATTTTCTAGTAAAATTGGCTTACCCATATAAGATTCATAGGTTCTAGGTTTTAATATACATGGAAATATCGCATTCTCAATCGTTTTATAACTTTCAGGTACCACTAGCTTATATTTCCTACATAATTCATAAAATGAACTTTTATCAGATATAGTACAATAAAGTTCTTTATTTACTAATGGTATATGAATATTATGTTTTCTAAATTTATCTACATTGGAAATTAAATATCTGTTTAGATATTCAGTACTTGGTAACACAAATAAATCTTCCTTATTATATTTATCTTTAATAGTTAAGATTATAGATACTAGATTAGAAAGCTCCTTGCTTTTTCGCGTATATGCAACATGTTCTTTATATTGTGTTCTAAAAATAGGGTCTTGTTCGCTAGATGCAATAATATAAAAAGGAATATCATTCTCCATACACACTCGAATAAATGCAATTATTGCACGCAAATTATATCCTGATAAAATAATAATTGCTTTAGTATTATTAAAATCATGCATATTTTTCACAACCAATTTAAATTATTAACTAAATCATATTTTTCACACTTATGAATTTATGCTAATGTCCTCTCGTTATTTTTTAATATCTTTAATAAAAAGCTATCGTTTTTCATACTTTTTGTAAACATATATATATAGAACCAGATATCTCTGGATTTTTTTTGGCTAATTTTTGTAACCCCTCAAAATGGGATAAATTCAAAATATTTTTTTCTACCATCTCTTTTAATTGAAAATCTGCAAATGGTTTGACATATAGTCCTCCTTTTTCTATAACTTTGAACTTTGTATTTTCTACTTCTTTCAGAAGGCTATCCATATCAAAGACTCGCCTATGTCCATGTTTCAAATCATTTTCAGTTAATAAATATTCATCCTCTAGCAATCCCATTTCAACAGCCAATGAACGACTTAAAGCTTTTGCATTTGGAACCGTAATAAACAAATAACCACCAGATTTTAAAGCTGAATAACAAACATCTAATACTTTCTCTATATTTTCTATATGCTCGAAAATATAGTTTGCTGCTATAAAGTCATACTTTGAATTATCTTGAATATCTTCAAATAAACTGTATAGATATGTAATATTATTTAAGTTCGCTAAATTATTTTTCGCCCTATTTAAAAATATTTCACTCCCCTCACACACTACAACTGATTTGAAAAATTTCGATAACAGCTTTGTGCTATCTCCTTCTCCACATCCTAACTCCAAACATATTCCTTCTGATTTTTCCTGCATGTACTTTTCCATAACATTAATATTTAATTGTTTAATTATTGCAAGAAAATTACTATTTCTACATTCATAAGTTTGAGCCACTATGTCCAAATTATTGTTTTCGCTCATATTATAATCCCTTCTTTATGCTACTATTTCTTCACAAATTCTACTCTCAAGCACCTATTGGACCCGCCTCTAGTTCCTATCTAAATCCTTTATTGCAAAAATAAATGCATACAAACTTAATCCAAAATCAATTGTTTGATTATCTAAATCCAACATATATTCTAATATTTCACTTTCTTCTGGCATGTTTTGCAATATATCTTCTAAGCATAAATGATATACCAGCCCTCCAGTATTGATAATAGTATGATCTATGAAATATTTCTTCACTGCTGGCACAATACTTTCTGAGTCTGCTGCCTCGGAAGGATCGGTATTCATCATTTGTTGTATCGATGGAGCATTAAGAAATCTTGTAAACTTACTTCCATCTGCATTGTTAAAATAATCCTCTGCTAAATACAATCGGATTCCATTTACAATTGCCATCTGCATATCAGACCACTGAAACCTGTTATTTCCAATAAAGTCATTACAGAAAAATAGTCCACCTCGTTTTAGCAAATTGTACGAGATTTCTACTGCTTTATCTGCATCCTCCATATGATGTAAGCTATTATCCCAAAAGACAAGATCATAGTATGCATCCTTATCAGATAATGAATAAATATCTCCACACATAAACTCCATCTGATGTTCTACTTCATTCTTTCTGGCATTTTCTCTAGCTTTTTTTATCATTCCTTCAGCAATATCAATACAGGTAAAATGCTTCACAACACCTTCTTTTAATAACCTAATTTCCTTTTGTGCACTTCCACATCCAATAGATATAGCTCTTTCAATCCCTTCTACCGGAATTAAATTCTTTTCTTTTAATAATTCTATTGCTCCATTATTCCAACCATCAATCGCTTTACCACAAATCTTTTTATTATAATGACGAATTATTGTCTGAGACTGCCACCATCTAGTTCTATTTGGGTTCTCTTTATAATTTGACCAATAATCAGCTTCAATTCGTTTCCTAGTGATATATACATCTTCTTTATTCGTAATATTTAGATTTCTTTCCTCTATTTTCTTTGACATAGCTTCCATTATTCTTGCATTTTTATCTTCGTTTCCTAATCGATATGTCTTTTCAATCAAATCAAAAACAAACTTCCGTTCTGTTAAGTTGTGAATTATACTGATTATAATCTCCATAGGAGAAACTTTGTTTATATGTATCCACTTTAGAATATCTTCTATTTCAATCTTCTCTCTGATTTCAAGTCTTCGCAAGAAAAATTTGATCCTTGTATAACGTTCTAAAAGTTCTGATGTGGAAAGGTCAAGTTCCAATAATATCTCTCCACCCAGAGTTTCCCTCTCCAAATTTGATATTTCAAAAACTTGCCTTAATATCGGCATATTCTTAACCATCTCATTCTCATCGAAACTGCAAAGAAGTATTTCTGCCTCTTTATATCTTTTCTGATTAATTAAATTTTCTATTTCTACATAAAGTTGCTTCGTTAGTGAGTGTAACTCATAACTATAAATAAACGGATAATTAGTCCATTTTTCAGTAAGAAAATCTGGATAAGCGTCAAACATAATTTTTCTGTTATCATCGTAATTCACTAGATTACTATATCCGCAGTCATGAATAGCCCACGCAGGATCTTGAAAAGGAATTACAATACGATATCCCGCCCTTAAAAACTCAAAAGATTGAGAGATATCATAAAAATCCCATTGCTTTAATATATCCTCTCTCCATCTAATATCGTATTGTGTAGCCAATAGCATTCCGTCAAGGGCTTCAACATAGATGTATGGTTCTTTCTGATAGAAATGAATATCTAATGCCGAAGAATAGTCACTAGCAATCGTCCTACCGCAATTCCACGCGTTATAAATAACACCACTTTCAGGAATTTTTACTCCGCCAATTAAGCCCAACATTCCAATTTTATGATCTGTTCTAAATACATTTAACATATCAGATATAAAATTCTGATTGATAATAAAAACATCCTGATGCAGATAAACTTTATATTTTGCATCGCTACTTTCCATGGCTGCATTATAAGCTTCAGCCATAGACTTTGCTTCTCTTACTGTAATGATATCTATTTCAAAGTCCTCTGGAATAATCAATCGATTAAGATACCAATTGCACTCTTCAAAATAAAGCTCATTATTAACACATACAATAAAAGCTATCTTTTTACTATTCATATTTATTACCCTTTACTTTCTCAATACATAAAGTATAGACGTCTCCGAAAAACCATTATCCTTAAACAACTTAGCTCCAAAAAATTCTTTTCCTAAACATTCTAATGAAAATCCACTATCAGCAATCCTTTTTATAAAGTCCTGCTTCGCATATTTTCTCACATGATCTCCCTGACCAAATCGTCTCCAATTTTCTTCTTCTGAACAGCCTACTTCCTCATCTGTTGCCACCACATTTAGATCCAAAGGTACTAATAGAATACCCGTTCCATTCTTCTTTAATATTCTATAAAGTTCTTTTAATGCCTTCCTATCGTCTGGTACATGTTCCAATACATGAGAACAAATCCATATATCATAACTTTCATCAGATATCATACTCATGTCCTGTAAATCCAATTGAAAAGTTACATCTTCCATGTATAAATCTCCAGAAGCATAGTTTAGATTAGGGTAATTAGCAAATAAATACTCTTCCATTGCCTTTGATGGTGCAATTTGCAACATGCTAACTTCTGATGATTCTAAAATTTTGCTTTGCTCCAAATAGGAAACTATGAGTCGCTCTCTGTCTAGACTTCCACAAATTGGACAAATATATTCTTTCTCACTTAAGGTTTCTAATCTAGGTTCAGGAAGCTCGTACTTTTTTCTCATTTCATAATATACCTTCGGTAAAGGTAAATAGTATACTTTCTCCTTACACAATGAACAGTGTCTTATATTTTCATCATAATCTTTTATGTATTCCACTGATAGACTATAAAATTCTCGTATTACACTCTTAAAAAACTCTTCTGTTACCTGAACATCCCTGAAATTTGTATCATAATAATCATTTAAAAATGGATGACCCAATTTTACAAATATCTCAATCATGTCTTGGGTTATATTCAAAAAATCTCCCCAGTAGACTTCTGCATTTTCGTTGCTAATATGAGGAAATAATGCCTCTAAATATTCCTTGAATACCCCTATCTCTTCCTTATGCTGCGATAGTTCTCTAAATATGAGTAATGCCTTCTGATTCATTCTTACACTCCATTCTTATCACTAGATTAGATCACAAATTTTCTCTATTTCCGTTACATCCAAATCTGAATACATAGGTAATGTCAAAATTCTTTTTGATACGTATCTAGCATTTTTTAAGTCAATCTCCGTATATAAACCACGAAAGCACTGCTGATCCGACGTTATTGGATAAAAATATTTTCTTGCATAAATATTGTTCTCCGCCAATCTTTTGTAAACCGCATTTCTCTGTTCTTCAGAAGAAAACAGCACTGGATAGTACCCATAATTATAAACAATCTTTGGATCTCTTTTCCGTAATGTAATATCTTTTCTGTGGGATAAATATCCATCGTAATATAATGTCTTTTCTTCTCTTTTACGAATTTCTTCTCTAATATACTTTAGGTTGCACAACCCCATAACAGCACAAAATTCATTCATTTTTCCGTTAGCTCCAACTGCAACAACAGCCTCTTCAGAACGAATACCAAAGTTCTTAAGATTGTAAAGCCTATCGTATAATTTCTCTTCTCTAAAACAAACTGCCCCACCTTCAATTGTATTAAATACCTTGGTAGCATGAAAACTTAGAACAGATGCATCTCCAAGGCTTTCTACTGAGATTCCGTCTATTGTCTCTCCAAATGAATGTGCAGCATCATAGATTACCTTAAGTTTATTTCTTTTTGCAATTTTCTCAATTTGTAAATAATTACATATATTTCCATACACATGTACAGGAATTATGGCTACTGTCTTATCCGTAATTAAAGACTCAATTTTATTTTCATCAATTGTAAAATCACTAAGCTTTATATCACAAAATATTGGTATCATACCACTTCGAATAATAGCATGAGTAGTAGAAACAAAAGTGTAAGGAGTTGTAATAATTTCACTTCCCTTAGGAAATCCCATTGATTGAATCGCCATCTCCAATGCTGTATGTCCATTTACCATAAGTGAAATATGTGGTATATTTAAAAATTCCTTTAATTCGTTTTCCAACCTTTTATGAAATTCGCCCATATTGGTAATCCTATGGGTATCCCACATTGGTCGTATCATTTCTATGTATTCCTCGTAGGACGGCATAGAGGAATGGGTTACATAAACAGGTTTTTCTATCATTCTTCCTCCAATTCTATGTATCTACTGAATCGCCTTTATAAGTTAGCATCAATAATACATTGCCCCATTTCACGCATAATTTGATTTTTCTTTAATCCTTCTAAATATATTTTTGCACTTCCTATCTCTAACTCTAACTGAAAGAAATCTTTTTTCCCAAATCTATACTTTTCTAAAAAGCAATCCTGTACTCTTTTATCTTTAAAAATATCATAAAAATAAAAAATTGCAGCTTGGCGGGTTAGCTCTTCTTTGGCTCTAACCAGTAAAAAGAATTTTTCACACATAATCTCCTCTGGTGTCATTGCATCCTTATTAACAAACATATCGCCAAATGCAGCTCTAAAGAATTTTTCCTCCATGCCAGCTATAGTCTCATACCACATGTAACATTCTTCACTATAGTGTCTTGCGATATTCTCTGGAGATACGGCACTGACATTGATTGAGTTTCCTGATGAATGCCAACGAAAGGTCATCAGTTTTTCTTCAATAACATGTATCTTTCCCGTTAAAATTAGATTTACCCACATCTGAAAGTCTGGTATCTGACGAAAAGCCTTATTACCATTCTCTATAAGTTCTTTATAAATATTCGTCCGAATTAAAATAGAGGGATGCACAAGGCAGTTTCCATTTTCATAAAAATAGCGCATCCACTCTTCTGAACTCCTATTAGGTTGCTGAAATGCTTCTATCCCTACTACCTCGTTTCCTTTTTCATTCACTTGTCTAGACCAAGTAAAACAAGCAGCACAATCTGGATTACTCTCCATATAGCTCATCTGTTTTTTTAATTTATCTTCATGCCAGAAGTCGTCAGAATTTAGTAAAGCTGTATATTCATTGTCTACTTTACTACTTAAAAATCTAGTCAACCCTCCTTGATTCTCATCAAACAGATGAATTTCACGTAGTCTTTCGTCATATTGTATTAACTTCTCTCTAGTCCCATCGGTAGATGCATCATCTGCTGCATACACATCAAAATCTTGATAAGTCTGATTCAAGACACTATCGATTGCTTGTTCAACAAAGTCCACATGATTATAACAAGGGATGATTACCCCAACTTTTTTATTTGTCATCTTATTCTCCTTATTCATTTCAAGTCGATTTAACAGAAACCTTTAATATATAGTCTGCCTTCTTATCCTCAATAGCTTTAATAATTAAGTCAGAATGATTTTGTATTTTTTCTATTATCTGTTTTTCGGTGATAAAAGTTATTTGTTCATTTATTTTAATTGCCTTAGAAATACTAATTAACATAAAGCCTTTTTCTTTCAAATAGGGTAATAGTTTAAGAACTGTCTCTTTCGGTCGTTCAAGATATTCTAAGACATTGCCTATTATAATATAATCAAAACTCTTTTCTATAAATGGCAATTCTACCACCTCAATATCTCCTTGGATTATATTAGTAAGATTTTTTCCGATTATTGCTACTTCAACATTCTTTTCAATTCCATATACCTTACTATTTGGGAATATACTCTCTGCCTTGGCCATAGTCGCTCCGAGTCCACATCCCACGTCTAGTATCGAAATTTGTTCATCTGGATCTTTATCTATAAGCTCCAAGAGATCCGTTCTAACCCAACAATACTCTTCTACTGGTATTCCATGCTTTTCCTCTAACTTCTTTCGATTCCTTATCAAAAGTTCGTCAAAAGATTTTTGATTCTTCCTAAATCCCACACTTCCAAAATGATAAATGAAACTATTTTTACACAATAGTTGGGTATATCCTGCTTTTAGAAATCGGAATCCTATATCATTGTCCTCATAATTTCCTGGTGTGAATCTCTCATCTAGATAACCTACCACTTCCAAGGCTTTTCTTTTAAACATAATCGCAAATCCCATTAGCCAAGCCTTCTTCTCATAAGGATATCTCATCGGAATATTATGCTTAGTCCCATATATAAACCACTCTTCTATACTGCTTTTCTTTTCCTTAACCATCTGATCATTATTGGCATGGTTGCTCACACTTCCAACAGCACCAACTTTTTCATTTTCATATAATCCCATTCGAAGCCAAAAAATAGCATTGGGTGGAACTATCGTATCATTATTTAACAAAAATACATCATTCTCAGTCTCTGATACTCTAATACCCTGATTACAGCCTGCTGGAAAGCCCTTGTTCTCTTGATTATAAATCACTTTTAGATTGTCCATCCCAATCTTTTGCTTCCATCTTCTTTGATACTCTTGAATCCATTCTTGGCTTCCATCTTCAGATGCATTGTCAACTAAAATAAGTTCATAAGCCTCCGGAGACATACTTTGCTGAATACTATCAATACAAATAGAAGTCATTTCCTTTCCATTGTAAGAAAGAATAACTATTGATACAGGTGATACTGATACTTCATCAGAGCTTAGAAGGTTGTTTTTGACTTCTGTAAGAAAATATCGGTCTTCATTATTACAATAAAATTCTGCATTTTCATAACACAAAAATGCTTGATTTTTATTCTTATCTAAGTAATAATTACCCAACATAAAATACAATTCATAATTTTTATGATTATATTTAATTCCCTTACTAATACATTCAAATGCTTTTTCTTTCTCCCCTACGTTCAAGTAAATACTTGCTTCAAGAATTGCCATGGTATCATTATATATATTATTTATGACCTTATACTCTTTTAACAGTGTATTGGCCTCTTCCATTCTTCCGCCATTTATCAGAATACCTATTCTCTCTTCCGTCAACAAATCACGTTTGCCCAAATCTTGTCTATATTCTTCTAAGAAGGCTATTCTCTCTGCCTCATACCCTATATTAATATCCATACCACATTCATGGATTACCCATGGCTTGTCCTGATTTACAACTGCTGTTTTATATCCTTTTCTAGCAAATTCAAGACATTGAGAAGTATCATAAAAATGCCAACCCTTACAAATATCTTCCCTCCATGGAACATCATATTGAGTAATCATAATTTGTCCATCAATTGCTTGAACAAATTCAAAATCACCTTCCACTTTTCCTAATTCAAGAAGTTTTACAATTTGCAGATTATCTTCCAACGTCTTCCCAATACAGCCTCTGCCTTCCCACCATGTTCCGTCTTCAGGAAGATGCTTGCAGCCAATCACTCCAAGCATACCAATTTCAGGATGTTCAGTAAAAATTCGAATACAATTCTCAATTATCATAGCATTAACAATGAATACATCCTGATGCATATATACCTTATACTTCGCATCACTTTGCCGCATTGCTCTATTGTACCCTTCAGTCATTGAGACACCATCTTCAATAATAATAATCTCTTTTTCCATTCCTGTCGGTATTTTTAGAGAATTAATGTAGCACTTTGTTTCCTCCATTATTTCTTTACAATTAGAGCATAAAATAAATGCTACTTTCTTATAATTCATCTCTAACCCTCCATTACAAAGCTCCCTTTACACAAATATTCATGTAAAACGTGCTCCATCTCTTTATCTCCACGATTTTTGAAGTGTTTCTCCATATAAGTGGCTACTTTTTGCTTATTGCTAGAAAAAAGTGAAATCATCAGAATAAGCATATATATAGAAATATTCATACTTACAAAATCGATTGCATTACTAATCTCAATATCATATTCAATTCTGCGTAGATAATATTTTATACTATAATATAGCTTTACTAAATCATCCACACAATTACAGTCATTTCTCCAAAATAATCCTTTAATCCCATTATCCTCTTCTATTCTAGCAATCTTAAGAATAATAGAAAAAGCAATCATATCCTTAGATAACTGTTCTCTTTCGTCTAAACTCAAGTATAAATTTTCACAATTTTTCAAATCATGATTTTTTATATATAAATCTAATTTTTTTTTCAATAAATGCTCCTTTCTTTTATTCAAGAATTAAATTGTGTCTTTAAATTATAAGGTAATGTAAAAAAATTATCGATTTCTAACCTAATATACTATCTATACGTTGTTTTGCCATTTTATAATCTCCACATTTCTTATAATATTTTATGCTACTTCCTTTATCCCCAAGACATTCATAGATCACCCCAATATTATAAAAAGAAAGATACCCATTAACCCCTTCCATCTTGCATGCTTTCTTCCGGGTAGCTTTTAGAAATTCTTCTATTGCTTCTAGAAATTTACCATTGTTCATTAACACAAGAGCAATCATAAATATAAAATCAGCTGAATGAGCAAATTCGTCATATACATTTAATAATTGCATTGCAGCTTCATATTGCTCGGTGTTAAGGAGAGAGTATCCATAGCTTTCTATTAAATCTTGAACATATTCAAGTCTTATATCCAAATCATAACTTAGTACCTGCGAAAAATATGTACAAGCTGATTTATAATTTTCCTCCATGTAATAGCTTTTTCCTATTTGGTAGATAAGATAAGGATCTTCTGGATTTTTTTCCAACGCCATCCTTAATAACGTTATATTTCTATCTGTTTTTTTCTTTCTTAGGTCTAAGTTACCTTCATAACCAGAATGCTGTACAATCAACGGTATATCATAATAGTCTACTTTTGAATGATTAATAGGTACTAATTGTTCATGTATGACTCCTTCATATTTATAATATAACTTAGAAAAAAAGCGACCAACTCTTTCGTGATATTTATAAGCTACTGCTCCTCTTGAGTATTCATTCACTCTTAACAATCTTCCTACTTTCGTTGGACTTAAAACTATCTTTTGTAGTTGTAGCTTATCTATAGTTTCAATTACTTCATCTGCATCAAGTACAAGAATAAATTCATTGGTAGCTTTAGTAATTGAAAAATTTCTTGCATCACTAAAGTCATTCTTCCATTTATAATCATATACCTTATCCGTAAATTGTAACGCTATCTCTTTGGTTTTGTCAGTTGACCCTGTATCTATAATAATTATTTCATCAGCAATTTGAGTCGCGCTTAATAAACTTCTTTTTATATTTGCTTCCTCGTTTTTTACTATCATGCAAACACTGACAGTATTCATATTTAATCCTCCTACTAGAATGTCAAGACCGTATAGTTAGGTTTATTATTTTAATTCTGTTTAATTACGCATCTAATCATGATTTAAAGTCTATTCCAGTTATATATCTAATACTTTACTACATTTATCGACATTTTATTCTTATATAGTAATAGATATTATTAATAGTTTTTTTGTATATATTTATTTAAGTATTATTAAAAAAAGTTTCTATTTTAATTGTTAGAGAATGCCTTACATCTAGCAATTAAAACAAAAACTTTTTTTGAAATAAAAAAGGGTGACCTTAAGGTCAGCCCTCTTAAATTCATTAATATTATTATTGTAATAATGATAAAACACCTTGAGTAGATTGGTTAGCTTGAGCAAGCATAGATTGAGCAGCTTGTTGAAGAATATTATCTTTTGAGTATTTTACCATTTCGTCTGCCATATCTACGTCACGAATACGAGATTCAGCTGCTTGTAAATTCTCAGATGTATTATCAGCATTAGCAATTGTATGCTCTAATCTATTTTGTAATGCACCAAGATTAGATCTTTGAGTGGAAACTGTATCAATAGCTTTCTGAACATTTGTAGTAGCTGTTTCAGCCTTAGTGTGATCAGTTACATCTAAAGCATCAACACCTAATGTTGCAGCAGTCATATCACCAATCTGGAAAGTAATTTTCTGATTAGCATTTGCACCTACTTGAAGGTTTTTACCAGTAAATTTACCATCAAGTAATTTCATTGTATTGAATTCTGTTTGATCAGCAATACGTGTTACTTCTGAAGACAATTGATCTAATTCAGCTTTTATAGCAGTACGGTCAGCAGTTACGTTAGTATCATTGGCTGCTTGTACAGATAACTCTCTCATTCTTTGAAGAATTGAAGTAGTTTCATTAAGAGCACCTTCAGCTGTCTGAATTAAAGAGATACCATCTTGTGCATTTGTAGATGCTTGATCAAGACCTCTAATTTGTCCACGCATTTTTTCAGAAATTGTAAGACCAGCAGCATTATCACCAGCACGATTAATTTTGTAACCAGAAGATAATTTTTCTGTAGATTTTGCAAGGTTACCAGTTGTAATTCCTAATTGTCTGTTTGTATTAGCAGACGCCATATTGTGTTGAATTATCATAATATATTCCTCCTTGAATATACAGTAGCATCCATGCTACCATTGTCATTTTATTGTAGTATAATAAAATGTTATCTGACATATATAGGCCGTACGCTCCTATTATTCGCTTCCAGATAATATTTATCTTACTTATACTATATATCGGATAGAAAAAATAATACTTTATAGTGATTTATAATATTTTTTATTTTTTTTTGTCTAAAAAATAAGACTCCCCTTGATATTCACTCATCATATTTTTATAATAGTTACTAACAGATTGACTACTCACGTTATAATTTTTAATCTCCTGTTTTTGTCTCATTAGATAAGTCTCAAGCTTTGATTTAATAGCCTTCTCTTTCACTTGAAGATTCATACTTTTTTCAATAATCTTCTTGATTAGTTCTTGCATAACAACAATATCTGATTTATATTCAAAGGCATTGCGTTTTACCTCATCTTGAACCCTAGCATATATCATCTCAAAGCCATCATCTAATTGATCTAACTGTGTAATAAGTTTCTCTTTCTTATTTAAGGTTTCATCAAAACTATCTATATCGACTTCAATCGATGTTAATATATTTTCTTGTTTCTTATTTATTTCAATCAACTCATCTAAAATTTTATTTTTTTTTACTAAAGTATCTGTTAGTATTCTTATATAAGTATTAATTTCCATCTCTATCTCTTTCCTATTAATAGCTTTCTTAGATTCTATTTTACATAAAGTTACTTATTTATTATTCTTCATAACTTCTTTCCATGTATCTCGCATTACTCTAAGATGGGCTAAAACCTCATCCAAGATTTTGCTGTCTTTACTAATATTCGCTTGAACCATTCTTTGATATAAATAGTTATAAACATTATCAAAATCTTTAGCTACCCCATATTTAAAATCAAGCGTACTTTGTAAATATGTAATAATTTTTTCTGCTTTAATTATATTATTATTTGCCTTGCTTATATCTTTTTCTTCAATACCAATAAGAGCTATATTACAAAATTTTATTGCCCCTTCATATAACATTAGAGTTAATTCTGCTGGTGTAGCTGTATTAATTTTATTATTTTGGTATGCTGATGCAGCATTAAATGCCATCTTTATTCCTCCTGTATCACTAACCTACCATTTTTTATAATATTATAACAAATAAATAGCAAAATATATAGAAGAATATAATATCTTCCTAACACCTTATAATGCAATAACTTAGTTTGAGCTCGTACCCAACATACCTGCTAATGCATTACTCTGAGATTGTAATTTTGCCATTGCTGTTTCCATAGCAGAAAATTGTTGATAGTACTTATTTTCTAAAGCTGTAACCTTTTTATCTAATTCAGCAATTTTTTTCTTATACTCTGTTTGTTGATTAGTCATCAATTTATCATTATAAAACGTAAAGGCACTTCTAACATTAGGGATAGACTTTATATTTTTATCTATATCTTTGTATAAATTGCTAATAGTTTTAGAAAGCACTTCTGCTACTATATCAGGATCTGATTCCAGTGCATTCATAAGTTTATTCGTAAGGCTAGCAAAAGTTGAATCATCTGGATCTCCATCTATATGTAATAAGCCTTTTTCCGAATAATCTGAAGAAGTTCCTATTCCAAAGCTAGCTAACGAATATTTTTTGCCGTCACTTGCTTCAACACTTTGTGTAAGAGATGTTTTTAATGAAGTTATAACAGTTCCTATGCTAGAATCTCTTCTGAGCATAGAATCCTTTATTTTAGTCTCCCATTTTTCAATCTGTGCATCTGTCATGGCTTCTTTTTCATCATCACTCAAAGGATCATAACCACTTGCTGAATCTGCATAATATAAGGTATTTAATTCCTTTAAAATTTCATTGTAATTTTTGACGAAATTTTTTACTGCATCAAAGGTGGCTTGTGTATCATTGGACACTCCAAACGTAATACTTTCGTTTCCTGTAGTTGCACCTTTTAATGTAACAGTTAATCCATTAACCGTTACCGTATTAGAGCTACTCGTAAAAGTTACACCATTCATTTCAAATTTAGCATCTCTACCTGCCTTTACAACCATATCATTTTGATTTGAATTTGTTGAATCTACATTAGTAATTTCGCCAAGGCCTAATAATGCTAATGAACTAGTTGTTGAGGTTCCATATTTATGAAATTCTTCTACATATAACTTCATATTATTCTCAATCTCATTTAAGTTATTATTCGCATCATAATATGATTTATAGGTGTCAGCATAAGTAACCTTATATACTTGACTTTCCTTTACAACATTATCATACTCTTGTAATAAAGCAGATACTGAATATTCATCGATTTGTTTTTTAACTTCTTCTTCCGTTCCTTCTTCTGGAACTTTAATATTTGCTTTAAGATTACTTTCAACAGCCCTATACTTTTGTAATATTTTTATGCCTTCTGTTGCTAGTTCCTCATCTTTAAAACCTTTTGATTCTAAATAAGACTCGATCTTACTTTTATATTCTGATTGATTATAATCTTCTAATGTAACTGTGTAACTAGCTAATAATTCTTTATTCGCCATCTCATAGGCCTTCGTACTTGCTTCTTTAGTTGCTTCACTTTCAATTACTTTTGTCCTACTTTTTTGGGCTAATTCAACCAAGTACTTTAGATTTTCTTCATCTATTGTATCACTATTTCTAATTTGTTCTAATTTTTCATTAACCTTTAATGACTCTTCTTTGTCAAGGCTTGAATAATCAATCGCAGTTTTTATTGCATCTAAACTTTCCTTCGCTCCAGCACCATATTCTCTAATTGTAAATTGGTTTTCTTCACCACTTAACTTAGAACTAATAAAAATTCTTTTTTGTGAATTATCAAAATTAGCATTTAAACCTGCATTTTTACATTTAGTAATGAAATCATCAATTGTAGTATTTTCATCAACAACAAAACGCTCTTCTTTTGATCCATTAGTAATTACTATCGTACTGCCACTATTAGTACCTAAGCCCAAACTTTTTAGTGTATTAGAACCTGTTGTACTACTACCTAGCTTAGAACTAATGACTGATTGACTAGTTGCTGTAGTAATATTTGATATTGTTCCTGCCCCTGTTGGTGCTGAACCACTTGCTTTTATTTCAACCAATGACTCATTCGAGCTAGTCACTTTCTTCGTACTGTAAGAACTTTGTAGTCTTAACTTAGTTAAATCTTCTGAATATAATTTGTACAGTTTTGTATTTAATTCTTTTAATTTATCTTGCTTCCATTCAAGAATTTGCGATTTATCACTTACTTTTTTATTCTTTAGTTTCTGGGCATCTACAAGACCTTTAACGATACTATCTGTATCTAACCCTGAAATCATTCCTGATAATCTTAGTGCCATATGTAACCTCCCTCTTACTATTTATAATATTAACTCTTACCTTTTCTCATCCACTAACAATCCAGCCATTTCATATATTTTTTCTAATACTTTAATTGATTCTTCTGGGGGGATCTCTCTAACTATTTCATTGGTTTCTCTATCGCGTATTTTAATTGATACTCTATTCACTTCTTCATGATAGGAGAATTCACACCTTGTCTTTGTTGGCTTTAGTTTATTATTAACATCATTAATTACACTTTTAATCCGTGTAGCTTCTAATCTTTGTTCTTTCTGTTGTTCCGTATCATTACTTACACCACCGAATTCTACGGTAACTGATTTTGGCCCATTGCTCTTTCCACAATTCACCATTCCTTGTTGTAAATTTACCTCACTACTAGAATTTGTTGCTTTATCTGCTCCTTGATATGTTGCAACTTGGCTTACTATTCCTTTCACTGCCATACTTGTCCACCTCCGTGTGAATCTAGTTAATGTTCTAGGATATCTTATATTTATGTAATAGTTATCGTCATAATTTGAATAATGTTAATACTTTATATTATTGTATTGCCATTATTTAAGCAAATGATAAAGTCTATTTGAAAATCTTATCTTTTTTATAGTAAATGATAAAAATTATATGATAAAGTATTCTTTCGCTGATATCTTGTAAATATATAAATATATATATTATTTAATAAAATTCTCTTAAAAATGGGAGACTAATTTGTTCCCTAATGAAACAAAATTATCTCCCATCTATAATGTATACTCATACAAAATATACGTTAATATTTTAGAAATGACACCTTCGTTGTCTTTTATAGAAATCAATAAAACTTAAACTAGTCAAATAACTTCTTTAGAGCTTCTATACTATCTTCATTTTGCATCGTCTCTTTGTTCTCTTGTTTAATAGAAAGGTAGATTTCTTTACGATAAATCGGCACCGATTTCGGAGCTGATATTCCAATCTTTACTTGATCACCTTTAATTTCTAATATCGTTATCTCAATATCATTTCCAATCATCAAGGATTCATTTACTTTTCTTGATAGGGCTAGCATTCAGATTCCCCCTTTTCTTTCTTGTATTTCATAAAACTAGTATACACATTATGTTTTACTTCATACTCTGGGTTTTCTGCTATTACTTGACAACCTTTTTTCGTATCCGAATTAATGATAATTGGTGCTTTTAAATTACTTCTCACTTTTGTAATATCACTTGGAACCGTTAATGTAACAAATATTACAAGATTTTCTTCTGTAAGTTCTCCCAATGGTGCAATTAATTCGTCTTCAATTGTCGGATTGTATTCAGGAACAATCATTAACGGACTAATCACTGGTAATGCCAAAGCCACTTCATCAAGGCTTTGTAACCATGAAATAGGTGATCTTTCTTCCGATTCTGAATCGTATAGTATCGTATATCTTTTAAAGTCCTCAAAACCTAATATCCCATTTTCAAATGTTATAACTTTATTTTCATCTAAATCGATTTCTCCAAAGTGTTTTGTTTGTATTAACATTCTGTTCTCCTTCCGAGCTCATAAATAACTAATATGTATTCACAATCGCATAAGCGATTCGGCTCAATTATCCACAATGTTTTATATGTAATCCATACTCTATGTTATAACATCTTATAAGAAATCAAGCAATGAATTTTGTACGATTTTCGACGTTGCTGATAAAGAAGCATTATAAATCGTCTGCTGGGATGTCAATTTTATATACGCTTCCACAATATCTGCATCTTCATTGGTGGTTAATAAATCTTCAAAATCCACCTGTTCTTCCGACAATCTACTTTCTGTTAACTCTAGTCTTACATATCTACTACCTAAATCAGCTACCGCAGTATTTACAACATCTTGTTGCTTACTAAGTTTAGTAATACCCTTTTCAAATGTAGTTTGCATTACTTCTGATTTTAACGTTAACTCCGTATTTAATGTTTCTAACAATTCATTTAAAGCAGCGGTTTGTTCTGATGTATTCGAGCTACTCTCTAGCATTTTCTTAGTTTCTGTAATCTTATCTTCTACTACTGCGACTGCATTAATAGAATCTAAAATATCGTCAATACATCTTCCAATAGCATGGGTAATTGCATCGCTACCTTGAGTATTAATTTTTAATTTCTGATTAAAATTAACTTCATAACTAATATCCTGCTTTGATTTCGTATAAACTATAGGATCTTTGTCTGGATCAGTTAAGTCAGTTACTGTACAGTTAAAATAATTTTCAGGTCTTAATTCACCTTCCGTAAAACTGTCTTTTTCATAAGTAACCTTTATTTCAGGTAATTTCTTAAAATCACCATAAACATCCTCCGCAAATATCAGTTCTCCTGTATCAGCAATATACTGAATTTCACCTGGCTCAGGCTGATATGCATTGGTATCTGTTGATTTTACGGATACAATATTACCAGCAAAAGTATCATAGATCACATTTCCATCACTATCCAACTCATAATCACCATTTGTATCGAGTCTTGGGTATGAT
Source organism: Clostridium sp. Marseille-P299 (assembly GCF_900078195.1). NCBI lineage: Bacteria > Bacillati > Bacillota > Clostridia > Eubacteriales > Clostridiaceae > Clostridium > Clostridium sp. Marseille-P299. Next base: position 53,526 of record NZ_FJVE01000004.1, read on the forward strand.
ATATTAATCTTTCCGCCATCATCTACTGTTTTCAAATTAGTATAAGAAAGTTGTAAACGGTACGCGTCAATCATATTTGGTTTCGTATCAAGATTTGTGTTACCAGGGTTTGCTGGGTCATAATCACTTAAGTCATGAGAATTTATGGTTTTATTGACCATCTCGATTCCTGTACCTGATAGTGACTCTTCGATTTCATAATTATAATTGGTTTCTTTTTTATTAAAAACTAAGCTTGTATCTGTTTTATATCCAGTAAACACATATCTGCCTGCATATTGTGCATTTCCTTCGGCGTATACTTGCTTCTTCAATTCCGTAAGGTTCGTCACAATACTATTTCTATCTTCTTTTGTTAACGTATCATTTGATCCTTGAACGCAATAGGTGTTCATTTGCTTTAAAATATCATTTACATTATTAAGCGCACTTTCCGTCACATCCATCCAAGATTTTGCATCTGGTATGTTTTTCTCATAGTATTGATTAATTTCTGTAAGGTTTGTTCGTAACTTTAGTGCACGTACTGCAATGATTGGATCTTCAGAAGGTCTTTGTATCTTTTTGCCTGTGGAATACATTTGCTCTAATTTTGACATTGCATTTTTATTGGTATTGATGTTATAGAGCGCATTATTCGTCATCATTTTATTCGTGATTCTCATGGTATTCTCCTTACTCTAAGCCAAGTATCAAGTAGATATTCTCATTTTGCTAGCTCTACTTGCTATATCACCCTCATGAAGCCAAGGACATTCTTCATAAGGTTATACTCCAGTTTCATTTATCAACTTATTATAGATTTCGTTTAAAGTGGAAATTATCTTGGAAGAGAATTCATAGGCGCTTTTATATCGAATTAAATTCATTGCTTCTTCTTCGGAATCTACACCGCTTACGGACAATCTTTGATTTTGAACGGACTTTAAAATATTTTCTTGATTGGTTGCAAAATTTGTTGCTTTTGCAGAATCAATTCCCAATTCTCCGATTAAAGCATTTAAATACTGAGTCGCTGTTCCCTGTCTAAATAAAGTAGTATCGTCTTTTAACTCTAAGTATTTTGATACTAAATCCGCTGATTCAACACCGTTTGTTATATCCGTAGCTGTAACAAGTTTATTTGGATCTTTAATTATGTCTTTTGTTACTCCAATATTATCAATGGTCATAAAATAGTAAGAGCCGTAATTTGCATCTTCGCCATCTACCATATAATTTCCTGTTTTGGTTGTAAATAAATAACCGTCTTGTTTGTCAGTTTCAGAGGTTTCAAATACATAATTTTCACCAGTCACTGGATCAACTGCATTGAAGAAGTCTAATCCTGTATTTCCATACAAATCTTGTCCGCTTTTTGAAATCTCATTAAAAGCTTTTGCATAAGTACGGACAAACTGATTCATCTGAGACATATAGTATGGAATTCCCTTATAATCAATGTTTTTACCGATTCTTACATTAGCATCATCTACACTAGTTACAATGGCATCCTTTAATGAAAATTCATATACATATTCGCCGGTATCTTCATCTAAAGATACTGCAAAGCCATCATATGCATACTCTCTGCTGCCTATGGTGATAACACCACTTGATGACATTGTCATTTTTTCAACATCATTGATATTAGAAGCTGTAACTGAAATCGTTAAATCTCCAGTCTCTGCAGTAACTTTCCCAGTAAAGGCTTCATTATTATTACCATCCCTGATATCTATAATTGCTTGTAAATTTCCGCTTGTCCCTGTTATTCCTGTATTAAAGGTCTGTCCGTTCGCCCACTGAATATCATACAAACCATCTACGTCACTTTGATTGATTTTTTCTTCTCTTGGTACACAAACTAATGAATTGGCAGAATAATTATCCACTAGCACCTGCTGATTGATTTTAACCACATAGCTATTTACACCAACGCCATTTCCTACCACAGTTTCAGAGACAGAAACTTCTGCATAATTAGATAATTCATCTACTAGCAATTCACGTTGATCTCTTAAGTCGTTCGCAGTTCCTCCGCCAACTTCAAAAGTATTTATCTGTTTTGAAAGTACTGAAATTTGCTGTGCTAGGGAATTCACTCTACCAACTTGGGTATAAAGTTCAGTATTACAATTCTCCTGTATACTTTTTAAACTTGTTGATAAGGAGTTAAAATAATCGCATAATCCTTGTGAAAGGTTCGTTACTTGTGTACGTACTGAAATATCAGATGGATTTTTTGATAATTCTTGTATAGAGTCATACATTTTATCATAAGTAGTTGTAAATCCCTCTAACTTTATTTCATTAAAATAATTCTCTATTTCTGTCATATAGTAGGCTTTTGTGGAATACGTACCACTGATCGTACTATTAGTTCTATATTTCATGTCGTAATATTCATCACGAGCTTGTACAATTCCTGTTACACCAACTCCAGTACCAGCCATACCGTAGGAGCTGTTCACACGTAATGCTTTATTTGCTTGTTGGTTCACTACTTGTCTTGTGTACCCTTCAGTCTCTGTATTTGCAATATTATGAGCGGTCGTTGTAAGACCTGCCTGAGATGCATACAAGCCAGTTCTACCAATGGATAGCCCAAAAAATGTTGATGGCATATTGTGCTCCTTCCTTCAATCTTATGTATTATAAACGAGTTACGATATGTTCTAGCATTTCACTAACTACATTGATGTAACGTGAGGATGCATTATACGCATGTTGGTATTTGATAAGGTTTGTCAACTCTTCATCAGAAGATACTCCAATTGCTGATAGTCTCTGATTGTCGATACTATTAACCATGCTTTGCTGAGTGGTGGCAAGTGTGTTCATCTTCTCACCCACTGTAGCAACGCTACCAGTAAATGCTGTATAATAATCGCTAAAATTATATTTAGTAATGGAATTTGGATCTAAGGTTGCAAATGGATCTTGCCAAGAGGAAATTAATTTCTCTGCAGTTTCTATGTCAAATGCTCCTGTTCCATCATTGGAATTCATCGGTAACAATGTTGCATCCTCTAAAATACGAGGATTTATAGTAATTTCACCTAAAGTATATAAAGAATAATTGTCCTTATCTGATTCTTCATTATAAATTCTTGCTGTAATTGTCGTTCCATCGTCCAAGGTAATTTCCTGAGCATCCATATAACGAGGCATAGATTTTCTCGTAAACAATTCAATTCCCGCTTCTCCATTGGATGCAATTGGAGCTTTTTCTTCATCTAATATCTGAATAACTGTATCTTTGTCATAAGTATACGTATCTCCATTTGACAAAGTAACTGTTGTCCCTGCAGGCACTGTAACTTCACGATTCGGACATAACACATCATTGATTGTAGTAATAATCCCATGGATCAACTGATCAAATTTTGCCTGCGTTGACATAACAATTGAGGAATCAAGTCTTAAATTATACTCTTTTACTTCCTCGCCAAATTGTTTCGTTGCAACTGCAAAAGCGTCTTCATCTAGTACACCATACTCATCCGTATAATCTGCCTTACTTGGTGCGGTTGGTATATTCGTATAATTTGCTACTTTGGTACCTCTTGCTAATAACAGTCCCTTTAAGCTTCCTACATCAGAATCCATCTCAGCACTTGGAAGGGTGTCAAAATTAAATACTTGCATATTTTTAAATGCTGGCCAAACTGGCACTAGCATATTGGTATATTCGCTTTTACTATCTTTGGATGGGTCATAATTTGCACCTAGCTGCTGTTTTCTAAGGTCCATTACGGTCATTGTCCCCATCTCATAGACATTATTTTCTGTTACAAACGGTGTTTCTTCTATTGTAACTGATACACGACCTTGGGTATCTTCTTTGTATGAAATATCAACGATTTGACCAAGTTCATCAAGCAATGAATTTCTTTGGTCCCTTAAATCGTTTGCATTTTCAACATTATTGCTTTCATAAAAACGAATTTTGTCATTTAGTTTATGTATTTCTTGCCCTATCTCATTAATTCTATTTACTTTCGTTTCAATTTTTGTATTTAAACTAAGTTGATAGGAGCTAAGTTGTTCATATATATTCTCTGCACGTTCCATCAAACTAACCGATGTTTCTGCTAGTGTGGCTTTTGCAACTAAGCTATCTGGTTCTTTTGAAATTTCTTGCAACGTTGTCCAAAATCCCTCAAGTGAATTCTGAAAAGCTACACCCTCTAATTCTCCAAATAAATCTTCAATTTCACTGGCCGCTTCATATTGGGAATCATAAAAGCCTTGTCTACCAAGCTCTGTACGATATGACTGGTCAAGAAATAAATCTCTGACTTGCATTACAATGGCGGTACTAACTCCACGCCCTGTTTGCATTGCAGAAAAATAAGATTGCCCTACTGTATTATAAGTATTTGATTTTAATAATGTTTGTTGCCTAACATATCCTTTTGTCTCTACGTTGGCTAGGTTATGTCCTGTTGTATTTAGTGCATTTTGACTCACTTGAAGTCCCGATGCACCTACATATAAACTACTCATCAAGCCCATGGATTCTCACCTCATTTACCATCTACTGTTTCGCATCAAACATCCCTGTCTGCGAAATTGGCATCCCAGCTTGGGCTGCTCCCTTTGTATAGTTATTCGTCCCTGGTGACATCCTTGTACTTTGAATCAAATTCATATTGAATTCTATCATCTCTAGGGATTGTTCTATTAACGATTTATTTCGATCATTGATATCAACCAACCGATTTATGGTTGCTTTTAAAGAATCATGAAGAAGGGATAATTCTCTTTGCTCTTTTGGTTGTTTCTCAAAGAGCTCTATCATTGTTTTTAAATCCAATGAACCTGGTTTTTTATTCAAAACAGTTTCAATATTTGCAATGACCTCCGCTCGCTTACGTTCTAGTGGAGTTAGTTTTTCAATCATTAACTGCTCTAATTCTACAATCTCCTGTAAGGCACCGAGGTCATTTTGAATAATAATCTTTGTTTTTTCCTCTGAAATAGGAAGCAATTCTTTATAGATTTCTTCCTCTGTTTTAAGTGTACTTATTAATTCCTCTATCAGACTTGCCAATTACGGTCCTCCTATCTTTTTTTGCGTTCCTAGAAGGTCTATATCGATTGGTCAAAATAGCTATCAATCAGTTTATCTGCTAATTCTTCTGCACTTACATTATAAGTTCCAGATGCAATTTTAGCTTTAATCGCGTTAACCTTATCTTCCCTAATATCTGGTGTTGCTGTAACTGCTTGTTTTGCTATTTGAAAATCTTTTCCAATCTGTGAAATTTCAACACAATCTGGATTGCTCACATTATTTGTTTTCTTTATCTTGTTAGTGCTATTTGCCTGATACAATTTGCTGATTTTATTAAATGCATCAATTCGCATAATCTTCACCACCTAATTTATTTATCATGATTCACCCTTCCATGGAAAGAATCATTATTTTACCTTATTTATCGGATATTTTTACGTTTACTTTATAGCAATTCTTATTTTTCTTAAAAAATGCTCACCCTTCTTGTTGACATTTTATCTCAAATATCAACAACAAAGGTAAGCATCTTAGGTTTTCTTCTGTATTTCTATATATTTTTATTTGTTACATCATGAACCAAAAGCGTTCATGTTCTTGTTGCTCCAATCGGTATTTGCAAGCGAGCTTGCAATATCTCACTCCGCTTTCAGTATATCATGAACAAAAGCGGTTCATGATCTTGTTGCTCCGATCGGCATTCGCAAGCGAGCTTGCAATACCTCACTACGCTTTCAGTATATCATGAACAAAAAGCGCTTCATGATCTTGTTGCTCCGATCGGCATTCGCAAGCGAGCTTGCAATACCTCACTACGCTTTCAGTATATCGCAAAAATCAAAGGTTCTAAAATAATCCTCTGGTGTTTCTGCGCGACGTATCATTTGAACGGATCCATCTTCTTTTAGAAGTAATTCCGCTGATCTTAACTTACCATTGTAGTTGTAACCCATGGCAAAACCATGTGCACCAGTATCATGAATTACTAAATAATCGCCTTTATCAATCTTAGGTAAATAACGATCAATTGCGAATTTATCATTATTTTCACATAGGGAGCCAACTACATCGTACATATGATCTTCTGGCTGTCCTTCTTTGCCTAAAACTGTGATATGATGGTAAGCTCCATACATTGCTGGTCTCATAAGATTTACAGCACATGCATCTACACCGATATATTCTTTATAAGTATGCTTCTCATGAATCGCTTTTGTAATCAAATGTCCATAAGGAGCTAACATAAATCTACCTAACTCTGTAAAGATAGCAACATCGCCAAGGCCTGCTGGAACAAGAATTTCTTCAAATGCTTTTCTAACACCTTCGCCAATTACCATAATGTCATTTGCAGTTTGCTCTGGACGATAAGGGATTCCCACACCACCAGAAAGATTTATAAATGTAATATTTACATCTGTTTTCTCTTTCACTTCCACTGCTAATTCAAATAAAGTTCTCGCAAGTGTTGGATAGTAATCGTTTGTTACTGTATTACTAACCAAGAAAGAATGGATACCAAAATTCTTTGCGCCAAGCTTCTTTAATTTAATAAATCCTTCGATTAATTGTTCTTTTGTAAACCCATATTTTGCATCCCCTGGGTTGTCCATAATTCCATTGCTAACTTCATACACTCCACCTGGATTATAACGACAGCAAATAGTTTCAGGAACTCCACATTCATTTTCAATGAAGTCAATATGAGTAAAATCATCTAAATTAATAATAGCTCCAAGTTCTTTTGCCTTAGAAAATTCGCCAGCTGGAGTATTATTTGAAGAAAACATAATGTTTTTACCAGTAATATCTACTGCCTCAGACATCATTAATTCTGTCATAGATGAGCAGTCAGTACCACAACCTTCTTCTTTTAAAATTTGTAAAATAAAAGGATTTGGAGTTGCTTTTACAGCAAAATATTCTTTAAAACCTTTATTCCATGCAAATGCTTCTTTTAATTTTCTAGCATTTTCACGAATCCCTTTTTCATCATAAATATGAAAAGGAGTTGGATATGTTTTTACGATTTCTTGTATTTGTTCAAGTGTTACAAATGGTTTTTTCATATTTCCTCTCATTCCGCCGCTCATAGCGGCACTAAATTAATGGAAGAAACCGCATAGCGGGTTCTTTTAGAGTGACAATGAAATCCTCTCACTCTTTTCCTCATTTCTGCGCTTCTATTTGTGCATATCAAGTCTGTGGTCATAGCGCAGACACAAACCTGTAAATAAAAGACTTAAAACTCTTTCATTTATTTCTTTATGCCCAATTTGAAATATTCATTTGTTACTATTTTTGAATAAATATAACCTAATTTTTTTATGTTGTCAATCGGTTCTTCCGATAATTTTTTCCATTTTAAAGAGAGCAAATCAGCTTAATTACTTGCTCTGCAGCATTTCCACTTTCATACGAATGATATTTTTTATCAAAAAGCTCATACTTATCTTTATAAGAATTAGGCTCATAATTTATCACTTGTGTAATAAACTCCTCTGTGCTTGTAAAAATAGGACCAGGAGCTTCTTTCTCAAAATCAAAATAAAATCCTCGTAAGGTATTCTTATATTGTTCCAAATCATACGCATAAAAGAGCATCGGACGTTTTAATAAACTATAGTCAAACATAACAGAAGAATAATCAGTAATTAACATATCCGATACTAAGTATAAATCTGCTATATCATAGCTGTTGTCAAACACTCGGTAAAACCCATCATAAATACTCCAATCAATACATTCTTTCACCATATAATGATACTTCACGATCATAATATAATCGCTAGAAAGAGCATCCTTTACCTTTTTAAAGTCTAATGGACTTACAAATTTATAACTGGATTTATCATAATATGCATCATCTCTCCAAGTTGGTGCATATAAAAGTACCTTTTTATCCAGTGGAATTCCTAGTTTCTTCTTTAATTCCACAATACATTTTGGGTTGTTTTTACGAAATAATACATCATTTCTAGGATAGCCAATTTCAAGCATCGTTCCGTGAAAGTCAAATGCTCTTTTAAATATCTGTGAAGAAAATTCGTTTTGTGCAATTAAATAATCCCAAGTCTTTGAACTTCTTCTGAAATTTTCCTGATATTCTTCTAATGTTCCCTCATCTGCCATAGACAAAGAATCCATATCAAGAGCTAATTTCTTTAATGGTGTACCATGCCAGGTCTGTAGAAAGGTTACACCCTTACGTTTTATTATATAATTAGGAAATCTTGCGTCACTAATCCAAATGCCAGCAACCGCCATTAGATAATAATAGAAAAAACGGCTATTTCGTACCGTTTTTCCGTTACCAGGTATCGTTTGATGAGGATTATCTAAAATATAATAACAACGAAACCTTTGATCTAATTTTTTTGCAACCATTTCTTCATAAATACTTTTAGGATTTCCTGTATAATTACGCCCTACATTGCTTTGAAATACAATTACATTCTTTCGAATGGGTAGAACTTTAGCCATAAAACGGTATTGAACAAGTATAAGTTTTTTAAGTATCTGTTTTATTTTAATTTTCACTACACTCCTCCTAGTCAATACCAATTAAAATTACTTGTGTAAATCTGTTTTAATCTTAGTCGTTGAAATTCCTTCTGTTCTTGGTAAGTAAACAACTTCACAATAATCCTTTAAAAAGTCAAACTGTCCTTTCCAGTCATCTCCCATAACAAAAACATCAATGTTATTGTCTACAACGTCACTTATCTTTTGTTCCCAGTTATATTCAGGAATTACTTCATCAACATAGCGAATTGCTTCTAATATGGTCTTTCTATCTTCATAGCTATGATATGCTGTCTTGTGCTTTACAGCATTAAACTCATCGGTTGATAGTACAACAACTAAATAATCTCCATACTCTTTCGCTCTTCTTAATAAATTCACATGTCCTACGTGTAATAAATCATAGGTACCATAAGTAATTACTTTTTTCATAATTCCTCTCATTCCGCCACTCACCGTAGCTAAAACCTAAATTCTAATGCAAACGTAAATTATAAGATCATAGAACGCTTACTTTATTCCTCGTCCTCTGTTTCAATAATACTCGCTAAATAAATTGGTCGATTCTTAACCTCTATGTAGGTCTTACCTAAGTATTGACCTATAATTCCCATACAGAATAATTGGACACCACTTACAAATAAAACGATACATGCTAGCGATGGCCATCCGCTTGTAGGATCTCCCCACACTAAAGTCTTAATAATAATATAGATGATTGCTACAAACGAAATCGCACAAAATATCAAACCTAAAACAGACGACATTGCAAGAGGTGCTGTAGAAAAGCCTATGATTCCTTCTAAAGAATATAATAGCAGTTTAAAAAAAGACCATTTCGTTTCCCCTGCTGCCCTCTCAACATTATGATAGTCAATCCATTTGGTGTTAAAACCTATCCATCCAAAAATCCCTTTGGTAAATCGGTTTCTCTCGCTCATCTGTAAAATAGCATTTACCATTTGCCTAGTCATCAAACGATAATCCACAGAGCCTTCCACGATTTCTATCTTGCTAAGTTTTGTGAGTACTTTATAAAATTTTCTTGAAAAAAAGGAACGTAGTTTTGGTTCTCCTTCTCTTGTTACTCGTTTTGCAGCAACACTATCGTAACCTTCATCCACGATTCCGTGATACATCTGTATTAGCATTTCTGGAGGATGTTGTAAATCAGCATCTAAAATAGCTACATAATCTCCATTTGCATGCTCAAGACCTGCATACATTGCAGCTTCTTTACCAAAGTTTCTTGAGAATGAAATAATCTTAACACGTTTGTCCTTGCTTCGGAAACTTTTTAGAATCTCTAAGGTTTTGTCTGCAGAACCATCATTTACAAAAAGAAATTCCATTCTAACATCATTTTTTAATAAATCTGCGATACGAATAATCTCCTGATAAAACAAAGGTAAAACTTTTTCTTCATTATAGCAAGGGACAATTGCTGTTAATAGTTTCATTGTTACCTCCATGCGCCTATTCCCCTTGAATATGGCATATATGCGTAGGTTGAAAATATACATCTTCAACCCAACGCTCTAATACCGCTTAACTATTTTTTATTAAGAGCATTTTTTAAGAACTCATAGGAACCTTGTTGTAATTCCTTAATTCTACTTCTTAATTTCTCTTTATCTTCAATCTCAAATTTTTTCATATCATGAAATTCACTTGGATCATATAAAATATGTGATTCTAATCCAACTGTTTTAAGCAAGTCGCTTGTTCTACTACCTGTGCTTGTATGAAGCATTGAAATAAATGGTTTTTCATAGATTAATGAAAATACCGTAGCATGGAATGAATTTGTTAGAACATACTCCGCATTTTCGATCTCACCTAAAAACTCTCCTGCTTCATCTGTATAATAGGAAGCAAGTTCGTTACGGAAAATTCCAAGTGGCTTTCTTTGTATAATTGGAATACCTGTAGCAACCGATAACTTATTTGCAAAGCGAATCAAGTCTTTGTTTGCTTCCATCATATATACCAAGATATAACGTTCTTTAATCTTTCCAGGTACTTTTAATTCTTCATAATCCTTACGATCCAGTAATAGAGTTGGATCTAAAACAACGTTTACTGGTTTGTCTGTTAGTGCTGTAATTGCAGGTTTCGCACTTGGCTCTCTTACAGATATGGAAGTGTAAGTCTTAAGACTTTCTCTAAATTGATCCCTATACTGAGGTAAAATGTACTCTCTACCAACACTAGCAGCATAAGAAATCTTTAATTTTCCTTCCTCTGCGAAATCAAGCATATATGCAGGATCAAAACCATTGGTATGATCACTATTCCAAACCTGGTCACTTCCTGTGATATAAGCATCCAGATTTAAATTTGCCTTCTTTAACTCTTCATAATCTGTAAAATCACCAATTAAATTAAAGTTATCACGTATAAAATTATTGTACTTGTGGTATTTATAAACTTGGTCCTTTACACGATTACGATACTTTTTCTTAAGAATATATTTTGCTTTTTTCTTAAATGTATTTTGTTTTGGTGGTACATAAAGGCGATCAATGGATTCCGGATGATAATGGATAATTCCTGGTTCCGTTCCAAGATTTTTTAACACCCTTTGAAGTGCCCATGCTTGTAAGCTAGCACCATAGTTATGTGCATTATGAAATGTTACTACGCCTACCTTCATCTATTCAACCTCCTTAAGCACTTCTTCAAAATCAAACGTTGGATTTTTCTCTGCGATTAATTTAACACTACCATTTTTAAACGCATCAATGGATACTTTCTTCGCTTGATTTGTTCCAACTACCACATCAAAGCTATCAATACGATTCATATAATAATCGATATGCTTTTTGTACTTCTTATTCTCACTGTATTTCTTCCCATCAAATGCCTTAAAGTTGTAGATTCTCTTAGCATCAAATGCTTTGCACATATGGAAAATAATCTTATCGGTGGTACTAAAATAAATCACAGAATCAAAATGAATATTTCCAAAGTATTTATCCTTTTCACGTTTTGCTAATTCATCAATCAGGCGCTCTGATGTCTTTCCAGAGAATCCAAATTTAAAATTCCAAATACATGCTAAACGATCTTTAACTGTATAATTTACATCAAACACCAATGGAATGTAGTTAATTTCAGTCTTTAACTGAGATAACATTGAAGTTGCCTTCTTTACTGTACTTGTCTTCATACATAAATAATAGTTATGTTTTGAAGTATCAAGGGCATTTAAACGTTCAATTAATCGTTCTGTTGTATCATTCTTCTTCATACCGCTAATAAAGATAAGAACATTTTTCTTCTTCTCTTTTTTCACTGGTTCAATAGAGAAGGATACTTTTTGGTTAAAGAATAATGCTTCACAAACTTCTTTTGCTGTATCTTTCGAATCGTATTTACAAAATTCTTCATTGAATTTTGGATACGTACTATCTTTTTGAATTGCTTTCGCTAATTGTTTTACTGTATCCGCTTTCGGGAACTCAACCGCATTAAGGTCAAGATACATACCACGCTCATTTAAGTATTCTTTACGGTCATACGTAAATAATACAATTGGCTTTTTAGATACCGCATAATCAAACATAATACTAGAGTAATCTGTAATTAATAAATCCGTCGCATTTAAGAAGTCATAAGTTTCATATTCTTCAGGAAATGGATAAATATGCTCAAAATCATCATAATTCATTGCTGATTTTACAAATGGATGAAGTTTTACATATAATACCTGATCATCCTTTAAATAAGAATCCAATTCGTAGAAATAATTGTATAATATGGAGATCTGCTTCTTATTTTCCTTCTTATCAAGACGTCCTCTCCAAGTTGGCATATATGCCATTACTCTCATGCCTTCAAGCCCTAATTCTTCACGGATTTGATTGTATCTATCTTTTAAGAAAAATGCTGAGTTTCTTGGATATCCAGAAAGCATTATCTTGCCATTATAAATAGGCTCTAACATATAGTCTTTGATAAAAATGTCTCTAGAGAACTCATTTTGATATAATAAATAATCTGCAATCATAAAGTTTCTCTGAACATTTCCAAGTCCATATTCACGCATTGGAACAATTCTTCCCATGGCTTTTAATGGTGTTCCATGCCATGTATTTAAATATACCTGATCTGGCTTCTTTATAAAATAAGGTGGAAAACTAGTATCTGTTATTAAATACTTTGCAGTAGCAAGGGTCATTAAATACTCTTTGCTATCTGTTATTACAATATCTACATAATTAATGCCGTAACGTTCAAATAATTTTTCATACGTTGGAACAAGAGACTGTTTTAATGTAAGCTTAATATGAAATTTACGATACTTCTCTTCTTTCATAACGAGTAACATACGAAAGATATTGCCAGCAACATCATCCCCATGTTTCGATGCAAAAAGTACTTCATTTTCATTAACTTTAAGTTTCTCGTAATATCTAGTGTATTTTACGTCTTTTGGCTGCTTAATAAGCTTTCTACCTGGAATTTTAGATTTCAAGTACTTTTTCTTATTCTTTGCTTTTAAGAATTTCTTAAATTTCGCCTTAAATTTATGAATTAAATTCTTTACCTTACGTCCAATTTTCACTAGAATAATCGGCATATATTCACGGATTGTAGCGACACGAAGCATTTTAGCACGGCTTGTATACTTCTTCATCTTAGCTTTTGATGCTTTGGAAGCTGTATATTTTAAATAGCGATTGTTTCTCCAATTTGGGAAGTTCTTCTCTAAAAATTCCATGGATCTGTTAATCATCTCTTTTTTAATCGCTAATTTGCCTTTATTTGCAGTATCGAAAATTGCATTGTAGCGTATTAAAAGATGTCTTGCGCAAATGTATTCTATTTCTTCAAAAAATTCTTCAAATACTCCTTGCTTTTTAAGGCCCTCTACCACTAGCTCTAATGCTTTTACAATATCTAATGTTCCTTCACTAAAGCTACTTAAGAAACTTCCAGCAGATGCTCGACGGTAATTATAGAGTCGATCTTCTATAACACCTATGCTTTTTGCTTCACAGACAACTTGAAATACAACAGCCAAGTCTTCAAAACGCATATTTTCAGGAAATTGATGTGACTCAAATAAATTTCTGCGATATAACTTGTCCCATGGAAACGGTGAAATATGTGTTAATTCAAACTTTGTTTCATGTAAGTTAAAATTTCTACCTATCGCAATGTCATACGCTTTCCCTTTTTTTCTTGTGATTAAACCAGTTGTCTCGTTTTGATAAATATCATAATATTTACAAATAACGATGTCATTATTGTCTCTACTTGCTTTTTCATATAACTTTTCACACATATCTGGCTCAATATAGTCATCACTATCTACGAATAAGAGGTATTCCCCATGGGATCTAGCGATACCATAATTTCTCGCATGGCTAACACCACGATTTTCTGTTGAATAAACAGTGATTAGCTTTGGAAATTTCGCTTCGTATTCTTTTAAGATGTCAAGACTCCCATCTTTACTTCCATCATTAACGATGACGACTTCTATATCTTTTAATGTCTGATTTACAACACTGTCCAAACAGGTACGCAAATATTTTTCTACGTTATACACTGGTATGACAATACTTATTTTGCAATCTGCCACTTAATTACCCTCCTGCAACAAATCCTAGTGTTTTACACTATCATTAACTTTATTTACAACTACATGAAATCTCGTTTTGACGAGTTATCTCATTTTATGACATATTGCCTTTATTATACTTCGAATACTATTGATTATCAATAGCAAATCTAAGCAAGGCTTGATAAACTCATGATTTTTCGATTCCTTTCGTTCCGTTTCAATTAAAGTATTTTCTATATTATTAACAATTTTTTCAATTTCTTTCAAGGTGTTTATTCTATTGTAATTACAAAAACATTTCTTTTCTTAAATTTAGCAACTATTAGCTCTCATAAGTACTGCATATTCAATGGTAATAGCGTTTTTCTTGATAAAAAAAGAAAAGCTATGGTATAATGTTCAAAGTAAGTAGAAATATTTGTATAAAGGTTTTGATTTCACTGTCAAAACCTTTTTCATCTTTTAGCGAAAGATTATGGATATATCAGCTAAACTTGTAAGTTTTTATCTTTAAGAAGAAAACGTTTAAAGACATTTTATATAGAAAGGAACGTAGCTATGGAACAATATAATGGGAGTCAAATTGTGGTACTCGAAGGACTAGAAGCAGTTCGTAAACGTCCAGGTATGTACATCGGTAGTACTGGTACAAGGGGGCTTCATCACTTAATATGGGAAATTCTTGATAATGGTATTGATGAACATCTTGCTGGATATTGTAATCAAATCGATATCACGCTACAAAAAGACGGTGGTATTTCAATCGCAGATCATGGCCGTGGTGTCCCAATCGATATTCATCCAACGAAAAAAATTCCTACTGCACGTGTTGTTTATACGATTTTACATGCGGGTGGTAAATTTGGAGGCTCAGTTTATAAAGTATCTGGAGGTCTTCATGGCGTAGGTGCTTCCGTTGTAAATGCACTTTCAACTAGAATGATCGTTGAAATCAGAAGAGATGGTAAAGTATATCGCGATGAATATGTAAATGGTGGTCATCCTATTGTAGAACTAGAAGATGGCTTATTGCCGGTTGTGGGTAAATGTAATAAATCAGATACTGGTACAAAAGTAACCTTCTATCCTGATGATACAATCTTTGAAACCGTTGAATTTAAAGCCGATACCATTAATAAAAAATTAAAAGAAGTTGCATTTTTAAATAAAGGTTTAACCATTCATTTTATTGATCAGATCAGTGGAACTGAAAAAACATATTGCGAAGAATATGGAATTAAGAGTTTTGTTAGTTATATTAACCGAGAATCAAATCCACTTCACGAAGAACCTATTTATATAGAAGGAAAAAGTGGTGATATTGAAGTAGAAGTTGCCTTTCAATATACAGACAGTTATTCTGAACAAATCAATGCCTACTGTAATCGTATCAACGTAGTTGATGGTGGTACTTTAGTAACTGGCTTTAAAACAGCTCTTACCAGAGTAATGAATCAATATGCAAGAGAACTTGGTATTTTAAAAGAAAAAGATGAAAACTTTGATGGTAAAGATATTCGTAATGGTCTTGTTGCCATTATCTCTATTAAGCATCCAGACCCACAGTTTGAAGGTCAAACAAAGACCAAGCTTGGAAATACCGATGCGAAAAGTGCTGTTGATGATGTATTTTCTAGTGAAGTCACTATCTTTTTTGACAAGAATGTTGAAATTTTAAGAACAATACTTGATAACTCATTAAAATCTTATACTGCAAGAAAAGCAAGTGATAAAGCTCGTACTGCTGTTTTAAAACAATTAAATGATGTAGATACCAAAAGTAAGTTAGCTTCTTGCTCCTCCAAAAAGCCAGAAGAATGTGAAGTTTATATTGTCGAAGGTGATTCCGCGGGTGGAACTGTAAAAACAGCAAGAAACCGTAGAACACAAGCGGTACTTCCTTTACGAGGTAAAATATTAAATGTTGAAAAAGCAACTTTAGAAAAGATTTTAGTAAATAATGAAATCAAATCTATGATTGCTTCTTTTGGTTGTGGTATTGGTGAAGATTTTGATATCACGAAACTTCGCTACGATAAGATCATTATCCTAACCGATGCGGATGTTGATGGAGCCCATATTAGTACTTTACTTTTAACATTCTTTTATCGCTTTATGCCTGAACTTATTATGGCAGGTAAAGTATATCGTGGTCTTCCACCTCTATACCGTGTGGAATTTGAAGATAGTAGTGCAGCAAAGAAGAAAAAGAAGTCCGAATACATCTTCAACGATTTTGAACTTGAGAAATTTAGAAAGAATAAAAAATATAAAATTTTAAATATTCAGCGTTACAAAGGTCTTGGTGAAATGGATGCAGATCAACTTTGGGAAACAACCCTAGATCCTGAGACAAGAGTCCTTGCCCAAGTAACAATTTCTGATACCGTTGACGCAGACGAGACAACATCTATGCTTATGAGCAGCAATGTTCCTCCTCGTCGCGCATTTATTATGGATGAAGCAAAATATGCTCGTGTAGATATATAATCAAAAAGAAAGGTACCATGTGTAATGAAAAAAGATGAGAACATAATACAACTGGATTTTTCCGAGGAAATGAAAAACTCATATCGTGATTATGCGATGAGTGTTATTATTTCAAGAGCGTTACCAGATGTACGTGACGGATTAAAACCAGTACAAAGAAGAATTTTATACTCTATGATAGAGTTAGGATTAGATCCTAAAAAACCACATAGAAAAAGTGCTCGTATTGTCGGTGATGCAATGGGTAAATATCACCCTCATGGAGATAGCTCCATTTATGATGCACTTGTTCATATGACTGAAAATTACTCTTTACAGATTCCACTTGTTGATGGGCACGGAAACTTTGGATCCATTGATGGCGATGGAGCTGCAGCAATGCGTTACACAGAGGCTAGACTCTCAGATGGTGCCATGACTTTACTTGATCATTTAGAAAAAGGCTTGGTTGAATTTGTACCAAATTTCGATGGAAGTGAACAAGAACCTGCTGTTTTACCAGCGATGCTACCTAACCTTTTAATTAATGGTACCACTGGTATTGCTGTTGGTATGGCTACGAATATTCCTCCTCACAATCCTGGTGAGGTTATTGATGGTATTATTGCTTATATTGATAAGCCTAACATAGATATCGAAGGTTTGATGAAATACATCCCTGGTCCTGATTTTCCAACTGGTGGAACCATTATCAATAGTGAAGTGATTCCATCGATTTATGAAACTGGAGAGGGTCGTCTTAAAGTTCGTGCAAAGACAGAAATTGAAAACAGCGAAAATGGTAGAAAAAATATCGTTGTTACTGAAATTCCATATACCATTGCAGGTAATAAAACAAAGCTCGTGGAAAGTTTAGTCTCTCTTATGAAGGACAAAGTTTTCGACGAAATCTTTGATGTTCGTGATGAATCCTCCAAAGAAGGTATTCGTGTTGTAATTGAAGTTAAAAAAGACCGTGATATTGATAACTTACTAAATGGTCTTTATAAAAAGACTGCTCTTGAAGATACCTATGGTGTTAACTTATTAGCAGTAAAGGAACAACAACCAATTACCTTTAACTTAAAATCTTTAATTGAAGAGTTCGTTCATTTCCAAGAAGAACTATATACAAAGGAATATGAACATTTACTAGATAAAGCTGAAAAGCGTTTAGAAATCGTTGATGGTTTAATTCGTGCTACCGATGTAATTGACTTAATCATTGAAATTCTTCGTGGTAGTTCCTCAATTAAACAAGCAAAAGAATGCTTAATTCATGGTGACGTTACAGAAATTAAGTTTAAAACCGAAGCTTCTAAAAAACATGCTGCAAAATTAGACTTCACAGAACGACAAGCAGATGCTATTTTAGCAATGCCACTTAGCAAATTAATCGGTCTTGAAATCCTTAGACTACATGAAGAGAATAAAAACTTGTTAGAAAATATCGAATCCTACAAGAATGTTCTTGGTAATGAAAAAGAGCTATTTAAAGTAATTAAATCTCATTTAAGAGATTATAAAAAGCAATTTAACACTCCTAGACGCACGATTCTTGCAAATATGACAGTGGCTGATTATGTAGAAGAATTTAAAGTGGAAGATATTTATGTATTAATCGACAAGTTTGGTTACACAAAATCCATTGATTCTGCAAGTCTTTCTAGGGTATCCGAAGATAGTCTAAAAGAATATGTTAATGTCATAAAAATGAAAAACACCGATCGACTTTGCCTCTTTACTGCTCAAGGGAATATGCATCAAGTAAAGGCAGAAAAGATACCAAAATGTAAGATTAAAGACAAAGGAACCTTGATACAAAACTTATGCAAGGTAGATAAAGAAGATATTTTATTATATATTTCCTTTGAAGAACTTTTTGAATCACAATTACTTTTCACAACAAAATATGGATACATTAAGCAAGTTTCAGGAATTGAATTTGAAACCAATCGAACTACTATATTAGCAACCAAATTAGATGAGGATGATTTACTCGTTGGTGTTAATATTTTATCAGCTCACGAGGTTTCCTCTGGAGATTTAAAAGTTATTTTATTAACAGAAAATGGCTTATCCTTAGGATTCCCTCTCTCTGAAGTCACAGAACTTAAAAAGACCAGCCGAGGTGTAAAAGCAATCGCACTGGAAAAACAAGATACTGTCGCCTATGCAACCGCTGTAAAACCAGACACTGAATTCTTTGAATATAAAGGAAAACAATTGCAGGCGAAGAAAGTCCGTAATCGTAAACGAGGACAAAAAGGACAAAAAGCAACGTTATCATAAACATGGACAAAAAACGCAAAAGACAACGTTATCATAAACATAGACAATAAACGCAAAAGACAACGTTATCATAAACATGGACAATAAGGTTTAACAGCAACATTATCACAAAAGTATTATTTAAATTTATAGCAGCGGTGAAAAATTTAATCTTCATCGCTGCTACTTTTTTAACTTTCGAAATCTATTACTCCGATAAATAAATTTTAGCCAATTCAACTCTTGAACTAATCCCTAATTTTTTATATCCATTGGATATAATTCGCTTCACCGTGCCTTCGGTGATATTTAATTTAGATGAAATATATTTATTGGTATAGCCATCCGCTACATAGGCTAGTATTTCTCTTTCACGTTTTGTTAATTTAAGCAATAAATCGCTCCCAATCTTCGGTAGCTGATGTTCTGGATCAATGGTTAATAATATTCCACTAACTACATTATCTATTACTGTTGGGATTATCTGAACAAAGTACTTTGCACTTATTTCTCTCGATTCTTTTGTCTGTATGTAACCCCTAACTGCATTTCTTGATAATATACATTGCTTAAAAAGAGATGACTTTATAATATCCTCTTCCATCTTGACTTCTCTATTTATAATTTCATCAAAACATTCATTTGATAATATTATTTCAAAGGATTTAATGCTGGTAATTTCCATGAAACAAATTCCAACTAATCTCGTATTAAAATACTGAATTAACTCAGTACTAAATCGCTCTAATCTATCGTTTATATTTAAAGTTATCGGGGTATCTGATTTTTTTGATATAATCAATACTTTCGTACTATCGACATGTACGATAGGAACTAACGTTACTAATACAAAATATTTCGCTCCAGGTATTTTCACTACATCCGTATATTGAATTGTTTGATTTAATCGAATGCATTCGTCTATCACTCTAGTCGTCTTAAAATTAAGTTCAGCAAATGGATATTCATCCAAATACCCCTCATACATCCACGAATGTACTGCCATTTGTAAATATTCTTCACTAAATGATTCTATCTTATATCGATTATCATTTGTTAATGAAACTAAAAGTGATGGATAACTTAAATCCGTTAAATTTTTCTTAGTTAAAACACTAAGATCATAAACTTTTCTTCCGATACATAAAATTTTATTTTTTCTAAGTTGGTGTATTACATTCCAATAGGCGCACCCATATACATCTTCAAACTCACGATTCGTTACCAATGGTTTGTTTTGATTTTCAAAGAAAACTTCCATGGAGTTTGCTATGCCTTGAATCGTCTGCCCCGGCAATAATGCATTCACTGGCTTTTCGTAATCACTTTCTTTTAGACTAAAAAGTTTTAAATATGTTTCATTTGCTTTTTCTATTACAACTTCATGGTCCTCTGTAATTCTATAAATACAAAGAGAATACTCGCTATTATTCCATAATATTTGAAACTCTTCTAAGCTGAAATCCATACCTACAAAACTATTATCACTCATAAAGACACTCCCATTATTTAAATATCTAATTAAGATTAAATATCTAAAATCCTATTGTACATAATATTTTTTCTTCAAATGAAAGAAAAAATCTACTATAAGGTGTTATAAATCTATTAAACAATTATAATAGTGGTACCTTTATCAATTTATATTGTCTACATTTCCACCTAGTTCGTCCCCTATTTTTCCCCTTAGTTATTACTTTCATAGATTATTATGCTTAAATATTGAGATATAACTATATCCACGTAGTTATTTTTACCTATTATAAATGGATTTACCATTATTTACAAGTATAAAAGTACTATTTCTTAATTTTATTTTACATTGTTAACTTTTTCTTTCATTCTTAATATAAACATGCGCTTGTTCTTTTATTAAATAAATTTTAGGTTGTTATATTATTAATTCACACCTAAAATAGATATATATAAAGTAGTGGTTAATTACTGATTTTACTTCATAGTTAGGAGATGTGCATGCATGAATAATAGTACGAACTACAGATTTGTAACAAATTATAGAGATAATAGTAATTTAAGAAATAGCTTGAATCATTTAACAGAAAAAACCTACGGGTTTAATTTTGAAACTTGGTACAATGCTGGTTTTTGGGGAGAAGGATACATCCCGTATTCACTATGCGATGGCGATAAGATCATTGCAAATGTTTCTGTTAATCTTATGGATTTTGATTATAACGGAACCGAAAAGAAATATATTCAAATAGGAACAGTCATGACCGATAAGAGCTATCGTAATCAAGGTCTAAGCCGATTTCTTATAAATAAAATAATGGAGGATTGGAAGGATAAAGCCGATGGTATCTATTTATTTGCAAATGATAGCGTCCTTGAGTTTTATCCAAAGTTCGGTTTTGTTCCAAGCAAAGAATTTCAATATTATAAAGAGATAAGCCAAAATGGCCATGAACTTAGTGCGAAACGAATTGATTTAACCAATGATTGCAATCAAAATAAATTCGTTTCATTGGTTAAAAACAGTATAAGTAATGGTTCCTTTGTTATGAAAAACAAACTTGGTCTACTTATGTTTTATGTCACTTCTTTTATGAAGGACTGCATTTACTATATTAAAGAGCAAGATGTTTACGTTATAGCAGAAATTGATGGGCAATCACTGTTTATCCATGATATTATCGCAGATCACATAATTGATTTAGACAGTGTGTTCCAAGCATTTGGTTCAGAAATCATAAAAGTCACCTTAGGATTCACACCTTTATGTACTGACGGTTATATGCAAATAGAAGTTAATGAAGAGGATACTACTTTATTTGTTTACGGTGAAGACCTAAACGATTTTTCAGCAAAAAGAATTATGTTTCCAACGTTAACACATGCGTAGAAATCTGAAATGCTATTGGTACTAGTAATGAGGCTGTTTTCTACAGCCTCATTACTACTTTTATATCTGAGTCTATTTAATCTAGGTCAAATAAAATTCTGTTTTGTATTATTGCATTCGTTGAACCTGTTAGATTATGTTGATTTGTCACACGAATCATAATCTTATCCGTTCCGTTAACTGCAAATGCTTCAAGTGGAAATTCAAAATAATACTCTACATCGCTTCGAATCACATACCCTGATTCTTTTCCAGTTTCATTGTAGGAGCTTACTAGACTTCCATCCATTTTTTTGATAGCAGGATTTAGTAAGATCATGTTGCCATCATTATCATAGCTGTACACTCTTACAATTAATTCATCGGTAAATAAGTTTCTGTCCTCCGCTATAAATTTGATTTTTTTAGTTGCACCTACAGTTTTTGCATATCCTTCAGAATCCTCATATAGAAGATAGCCAAGTGAATTGTTTTTAATGGCTTCTTCATTTGTAATTGCCACATTAGGTGAGCTTACTCCTGCATTATAAGAGGCAATTATAGTGTTGATAAATAACTTAACTTCATTTTCACATTTCCACGTTTCGGACGTTCTATCTCCAGCATCTATTAATTGATCCATAGACGAATGACCTACTCCTGTGTACATAATGTTACCTTTGCTATAAATATAATAATTGTTACGAACATCGTTTGGCGAAACACTGTAAGGGCCAACTTCTTTTGAATGGGTATCAATTTCTTCTTTGGAACGTTCCGGATTAAAAAGATTCCCCTCCTTATCGGACAAACTATACCACACAACTATTTCAGGGTCTTCCATATTCAATTGATAATACTGGGTATGTGTTTCTGAAATGTATAAATTATTAATAATTTTATACGGATAATTGGTTATCTGTCCTTCATTCACTTTTGTTGCATATCTCGTAAAATATTGATCAATGTTAGTACCTAATTTTATCTCATTACCATATGCAAATGGAGGATAGGCTTTATTTGCCTCATGGATATTTACCCATGGATTGTTACTTGGATTCCCAAAAGCAACTAGGTTCCCATAAGTATAACCTTGAATTTCAGGATATGTTGTTTGATAATTCGTCAAAGCTCCGCTCTTATAAATCTCCTTCACAACTTTACTTGGCATAGTCGCGGTATCATATGGAGTAGTATCACCAACCTCTCTCATAACACCAAAGCGATCTAATCCCACTAGATTCCGTAAAAACTGATTAAAACCATATCCCCAATTAATTAATGTTTTCCCTGTCTTTGTATTATCATAATACTCTCCGTCAACTTTTATATTAACAAAGGATGTTGTATCATGAGTAAACATTACACTCTTACCGCTATCTATAAAAGCCTGTACATTAAACAAAGCACCGTTATCATTGCTAATATCAGAATAGCTGTCACCAAATCCAAATATCAACATGTCATATGCTTTTTTCATACCTTTATCCACAAAATACAGTTTATCTGTCACATCTGGTTGATTTTTATCATATGCATTCCCAGTACCTTTATAAAGATTTAAAAATTCTTCTACACTTATTGTCTTGATTTGGACATTAAAATCATCCAGATTTTTTGTAAACTCATAAAATAAGCTAGTTTTCCCTCTTGGTGGATTCATCAACTCCTCCAAGTTAAGTGTAGAATTATTTGAAGTTATTTGTAATATATTGATTCTTGTTTTCTTACTTTCCTCTGCTGAACTATTTGGCGTTTTAAAAGCAGCATATCCTATTTTTTCAGCCCTAATATTTGCATTTTTTTGATCTGTAATTACTAATTTCCATGGAATAACCCCTACATATTTTTCAGATAACCTCTTACTTATATTTATAAAACTACCTGAAGAAGCTACTCCTGACAGAATTTTTTCTTTCTCGATAAATCTTCCGTCTGCGTTACTATCTACATAGATACTCCAATTGTATTTGTCCGTACTTTTCCCAGAGGTAGACTGAATTTGAAATACATATTTTAATGTTCTATCTTCTATCAAAGAACTCAAATCATCAACTTGATACTCTTTTGGTGATTCAGTCATATTTATTAGTACTTTTTCTTTATTGATTAATTCTAATAATCTCTTTTGTGTTAAAGATTGTGTTGATACATTTAAAATATGTTCTTTATTTACCAATTCATTTTTTATTTTATTACTAACAATAAAGCTGAATAAATTCGAAGAATCATCTATTATACTAGTATTACAATCATATAGTTGTCCTTCTAATAATACCGGATACCCTCCTAATATATATTCCTCTAGCTCCTGCTTCTTTAACTTAGTAATGTCATTTCCTGAAAATCGATAAAAGTCGGCTACATTTTTTATATATGAAAACTGAACATTGTTATACCCCTTAAAAATATTCTTTGTACTATATGTATCGTCTCCAAAATTAATAGAATCCATCGCTTTAATAACACTGGTGCCTTCTTTTAATACCCCATGCAAATTATCAAAACCAAGAATACGATCGCCCATATGACTATATACTAATCCATCCATAAGTGGGTCATTATATATGGTTTTACCGGATGCATCTACATTCATTTTTCCAGTATTCGTTCCTATATAAATTAAATCGTATGTAGAATTTAAATCTTCCACCTTACCAATAAATTCTGCAGTGGTTTGTCTAACTATCTTGATATTACCTGAAAATGCAGGTATTAATCGTTGCAACTGTATTTCTGTTAAATTAAATTCATTACATGGTTCTATATCCAACACTGTAATAGAGTCCTTTTGATTATTTCTCTTAGCGTTTAAAATATATTCTACTGCTTCACATGGACTTGCATTTTTTTTAGTAACAGCAGTATCTTTATTCTTTAAATAATCAAAGAATTCCTTGTTATAACCAACCTTTTTTTCACTTTCAGAAGAACTCACTTCCTTTAATGCCCCATCGATATGAATAAATCGCTGCACAATATTAGAGGTTCCATTATAAGAATATATATTTCGTATCACAGCATCATGGATATCTCCCCAACCTAAAATAATATTTGAATCCATCAGGTACTTTCTATAATCCGGATTTAATTGTGAAATATATTCAGGGAATTTTCCATTTGGAAACGGAGGTAAAAATGTATTGAAACTCCAATATACTTTAGCGTCACTATCCCTTTGAATATCAAAGCTTCCTGTTGTCTTTCCATACACGGTAGTCATTGATACGGAAGATGTCTCTTCCCCACCAAAAGTATTAAAATATAGGTTATAAATTTCTACTGGATTTCTCTGTCGCAATAACAATAATAGTTTATACATATTATTAAGATAACCAGTACTTGTTTCAGTTCCTATTAGACATGGTACAACTTTTTTAATTTCAATTTTTGGTTGATCAAAACAAGTAATATCATAAACAAGTGGAGCCTTGTCTGCTACCACTCCAACTTTCATAAACAACTCCATGGAAGTTTGCCAGTCTAAATCATTCTTATCAAAGCCTTCCTTGGTTCGTTCTTGCAAACTAGATATCCCCGATTTATCTCTTCCATACAGTTCCCACATTTCTATTACGCTATCTTTACCAGCTTGTGCACTAGGACTAATACTAATTAAATCTGCATTTCCAATTAAATCAATTTCTCCCTCACTATTCGCACCTACATATACCTTATTGTTTTTTCCATGATCTGATAGGTCATAATACTTCGAAAACTTCTCTACATTTTTCCTTAGCTCCTCCGGAGTAATCGTAACAACTCTAACATAATAACTATCTAATTCTGCTTCAGATATATGTAATACATCACGCTTAAATATCTCCTTATTTTCAAACAACCAGTCCCCTATATTCTCATAGCAGGAAACATCTAATGTGTAATTTTTCATCCATACTTGATCAGATGTATAATCGGTAGTTTTATCTCCACTATTTAGGGCACTTACCCAGTTATAATTTCCTGTACCATACTTTTTTTTGACAAAGGTAATTATAGAACCTGAGGTATCTTTATCGTACAATCCGCTTAAGTCATCTACTTTTTGAAAATACCCTTCTTGATTTTCTAACTTATAACTCTTCCATTCCCAAGCATACACATTATCAACTGCTTCTAAGACATCTTTTTTTATTTTCTTTACTTTAAATGCCCCCTGTGCAAATCCATTAAAAACCCCATAAAGTTGCTTTTCATAAGTTGAAACAGAAGGATCAACTGGTTCCTGTCCACCAACTAGGTACCCAATCTGCCCCATCCCCCGATAAGATACGATTTCTAAAATAATAAATGGATTCTCTTTCGTTCCAGTCTTTTCAATGGGATTAAAATCATAGAATTTCAAATATTCGTTATTTGATTCTGCCACTGTAAGAGTCTCTTCAATCTTTACTTTGCTCATTAGAACTGGTAACAACATTATTACAAGAATTGCTATGGTTACTTTAAACATTCCCTTTATTAGAATTTTTAACTTACTCTCCATCTGCCCATTCCTTTCCTAATGATTTACCTATGAAATTCCTTTGCAACAAAAGCTTTTTTCAAAGAGATTTCTAAGAAACTGAGACCTTTTTTATTTTATTTCTAATGGTGACATATTGCTCCTTTATGGAATAGTTCGTATTATTCTTTTTTAAGTTAATTGAAATCTGTATCGTTTTATTTAAATCATTTTCACCTGTATCTACAATTTCCAAACTTGTCACATACTGACCAAATAACTTTTTATCTCCCGATGAAAGTTCATCTGTCTTTACTTTCTCATAAAGTAATTGGTTGTTTGACGTCTCTAATGTGATAAAGTACTTAGCATCGTTATGATAAATAATCAGCATATCGTCTTGGTATTTCACATTATATGCCTCAATAATCAAATCGCTTAGTTGATTTATTATTGTTTGAGCCTCCACTTGCAAGGTTACTTCCTCTTGGGCTTTACGGTAATTTCTCGATCCGTAACCAATAAACGTAACGATTGAAATACTTAATAGCGACATAATAGCGATTCCAATCATTAACTCTACTAGAGTAAATCCTTTATTATCTATTTTTTTCACCGTAAACCTCCAAAACCTAATGTGTGACTATAAATTTAATCCCTCACCAAGATTATAACTATTTTTAAATACAGCAACGGTATACTCCATCACCTTTACAATACTCTTGTTTTTAAGATAAATTACTCTAGTTACTCACTTAATCCTACTCAAATACTTTATCTACTCAAATGCTTTACCTACTCAATATAATGCCGCCCCGTTTCCTTCACACAATAAAGAATTACCTCTTTACTTGACCCTATAAATTTTATGTACTCAAAATCAGAGCCAAACGCCCCTGAACTTTTCATAAAGAATAAACTAATATGTTCCGTGTCCCTTAACTTCTTCTCTAATTCATCAGTCTTTTTATAGGTAATTTCAATCCCTCTTCCTAGCTTTGTCCCTGTCCCCTCATTTAATTCCGCTCTACTATAATCGTTGTTTGTACTTATTTTAAAATACGTAATTCCATTCATATTATAAATATATAAATACTGCTTCTCATCCTTGCTCATGGTTTCTATCCGGACTTTTTCCATTGTATGATTCAGTAGATTTGCAGATTTAAAAGGATCCCCATACCGAAACGTAGAAACTAAATACAGTATTCCAGAAGATAAAATGGCTATAATACTGATTACAATAATAATTTCAATCAATGTAAATCCATTCTCTTTTCTTGACTTATTCATTTACAAAAACCTTCCTAGTGTTTTACTCATTCTTTCTCCAATGATCATAATAAATGAGCTCAGATACATTAATTTGTCCATATTTACTTTTTGTAATTTCTCCTGTCTCCTTTATAAAAGTGGTATATTCTCTAAAATATTTATTAACATCAGGATTATTTATTGCAAATATCTCCTCTAGCATCCCATTGGGAGCATTTACACTTGCCCCTGATGAGAGAGAAATCTTGTTTTTTGCTATGATTAATCCTGTATATTCTCCATTTAATCGAACGGAACCAGTGGAAATCACAATGCCTTTTCGCCCTTTATTTGGTAAGTCATCCTCTTTTGGAATTTCAAATTCCTTCTCCTCATTATCTACGATATAAATAACATAGTCTGAATCTAGAACGACAGTTTTAACACCATCACTATATGATGTTTTTATTCCATCCTTCTTGATATTTTCATGATGAATGATTGAATTAAAAAGTGAATCCTTATCATAAGGCTCTCCCAGCGATATTTCTGTTAAGCTTACCTTTAATGCATCGTACTTGTCTGATAAATTGGAAGCCATTTGCACTAATGCATTTAAATTTACATTGTCTAGAGCATCTGGTACTACCGTATTTGAATGTATCATACTTTTACCAGTTTCTGAATCAAAGGTAAAAACGTTTCCTAGTGACATTCTTGTGGTTAGTGGGTTTAATTTAATACTTGTAGCAAAACGCTTTACATTACTATCAATAATTCCAACACTTGCTCCTGAATTATATACTTCATAATATTTTTGCATGTATTGATTCGCTTTTTCCTCGGACTTGAATTTCAAATAATAATATACAAAGTTCTGTTTTTCCCCAAGTTGATATACGATTTTCGTGTAACCCATTTCATCATCTATATAATCTTTTAAATTAATCTTGCTTCCTTCAACTACTTTATCAAAATCTACTTCTTTTACCTCCGATGGACGTTCGCTTATTGTCTGCATCGGAACAGGATTTTGACCACACCAAATATATTCCGATGGTACAAGATAAATAAGTTGATTCCCCTTGATTGCTAAGGACTCACCCGTCCCAACTTTCCCTTGTTCTTCCTTATAGTCATTGCCTCTTGAAGAAGGGTCTAGGTATGCTCTACCAGCGATTACAAGTTTATTCGTTTCAGATAAATCAAGGCTTGATTTGTTACCATTTATAATAATAGCGCTGTTATTACTAGCATTCTTAATACTCGTATCGATTGCTGATTTTTTATAGGTATCATAGCTATATCCATAATATTCACCTGCAATGGTAACATTGCTATTGGCTGCATTTAGCATCAGGTCATCCGCAATATAACATCTTCCATTAATCTTTATGGTAGTTGGATATTCTGTTGTATTAATCCCATCCGTCCCTATGTTTCCTGCCCATATTTTAGGATTGTCTTTAATTTCTAATGTGCTACGCTCAATTACATTAATATTTCCCCTAGTAACGATACTTGAAGCATTGCTTATACTTAAATCGGAGCCATTTTTAATTTGAATTCCATCTGCACCAGCATACATATTACCTTTCACTAAAACACTTTGAGCTGTATCCAAAGAAATCATGTTATCCGCGATTAAGCTATATTCTGAAAAGGTTGGTCTTAAACTAGCTGCAGAATAATTAAAGCTAATGTCTGGAACTTCAATGATAATATCTGAAGTGATTGTTGTTTCATACTGATTTTTATCAAGATAACTAATTGATATATTCTTTAATGTAAGATAACTAGTTTTACTTGCAATATCTATGAATAACCGGTTCTCGCCTTCTACCGTTTTTAAAGTTGCCTCTCTTTGTTTCATAAAACTTTTGATTAGGGTCAAATTATAGTTTGATAAATCACCAGATTCCGATAAATCTGCTGTTCTCTTTAGCCCTTTATTTACTCCTAACTCTTCCATCATTCCTAATATAAATGCACTTGAAAAAATCTGCTTTTTTTCATCTTCCGAGTTATCAATATATTTCTCCATTGCTTGGTTATAGGCCTTTTCTAGCTGAGATGCTACTATTTCTTCCAAACCTTTTTTCACTTCATCAAATGCAATCTCTGCACCATAAAAATTTGACTTTGATTTTCGATCCACTGACTTCATTTGAATATTATTTACTGCAACGGATAGTAAAATAGAGCATAGTATACTTACAAAGCTAATACAAACAATCACTAGTATTAAGCTTCCACCTCGATTATCAGAGATTACGTTTAACTTCTTTCTCATCTCCTATTCCTCCTTTGTGGAATGGAATTCTACTAAAAGTTCTTCCGCCTGAAACTCAGCTCCAGCTGGATAAATTTGAACCGTAACATCATAAATTCTATTTTGAGCTACATCTTTCTTTACCAGTGAATTAGAATTCACACCGTACTTCACATTACTATATAGATTCACTCCTAAAGGAAGTGCTCCGATCAAAGTTTCTGGTATGGAAGTTGTTGCATTCTTTGGTTCCTGCCTAACAACATATACGTCTACGTCTTCTGTTATCGTAACATCCTTTGTGATTGATAAATTATCGCTATAGGTTGGATAATAAAATACATACACATCTCCTAACGACGTATGAAATGTTTTATCCGTAACTGTATATGTCTCATTTTCGCATCCCTCAATTGCTGGACAAGAAAAATCAAATTCCACCTTTACTTTTACGATTCCATCAGTTTTTTTTATTTCAATCTTAATTTGCTTTGTTAACTTTTCTTGAATATCCGATGGTGCCGCTTCTGTAATTGCAAAGGTTAGGTCATCTTTATGAAGTTCTCTTTGTTCTGCAATATAATTCACATGATTCCCATATAAGGCTGCTACCGCCAAATCAGTTTCATAAGATTCAATTGCTAAAATATTTTTAGGAATATTAATATCTTCAATAATAGGCATTTGAAATGTATTATATCCAATCTTTTCACCAGATGGATTGGCTGGGTTTTCAACACGATATGACGTTGCATCCATCGTGATTAGAGAATCGTATTTTTTCCCACTATAGTGGATATCTTTCTTTTCCAAATAATAAATTTCGTTTGGGATACTTGTATGAGCAGTTGATTCATCGTATTCCGATACTATCTCTATAAATGTCTTTGCTTTTATATCTTCAAGAAGATTCTGAGCCAATAAGGTTTCTTTTTGAAAGTTATTGGATTTTGAGTTCACCTTATATACGGTCACAAATTGCTTCAATAAAGGTGTGGCAATCAATGCAAGAATTACTACGCTAATCAAGACTTCAACCAAAGAAAATCCATGATCATTTATTCCTTTGCTAAAAATCCTTTTTCCTTTTCCTTTTTGCATGGTCACACCCCCTGATTTGCAAATTTCCCCCACGTTAACTTATGAATCTTTAATCATTTACCACATCTTTAATCTCAAAAGAACCAAATATATTATCCATACCTAGATCAATCCCTGGTATGACTAATTTCTCTTCACTCTTTTCGATGCCATCTAATGCGTATACGCTTATTGTTAGAGTACCTGTTAAATTACCTGTTGTATTATCAAACGCTGCGGATATGTCTGTTATATTCATCTTTTCTTCATTATTATTAATAAACTGAATGCAGTCTTTCAGACCTTGGTAACTGGCTTGATACGTGAGAGCAATCGAGGTTGTATAACCTGTGATATCATTTACATCACTCACCGAACTTTCATTTTCTAGGCTTGCGGTATAAAACGTTGATACATCCTGAAATGTAACCGAAGATATCTTTACATTTGCGTATTCTTCTAGCTCAGTAATTAACATGAGGTTCTTTTCTTGCGTTATCCAAACAGGAAAAGCGCCTAAGATTTCATTCATCTTTCCCTCATATTCTAAGGTTTCATTCATAAATTTTTCTTCTTGATTTTTCTTTATCTGCAACTCATTTACTTTCGAAGAAAGAGTCAAGTTTTCTTTTTGAAGTTCCTCCGCTTTATCTGTAAATTTTACAAATCCAAATTGATATGCACTAAAAAGAATAAGGAGGGTAAATAATAAAAACAAAAGCTTCTTCTCATTGTCCGAGAGATTATTTGCTATTTTCATCGTTATCCTCCTTAGAAGCAGTATTGTATTTTGCAGTTACGATAAAGCGTACTGTGATTGTGCCATTTTTATCATCTTCCTCGGTTATCCCACTGGTATTAATTTGTGATATAGAGTCAAATGTTTTTAATTGCTGTAATACTTTTGCGGCGGTTTCCTTAGAATCTGCTTTCACGCTGAGGGTAATATTTGTTGAACTTACCACCAAGGTTTCTATGGAGGATTTTGAAGGGAGTTTTTGCTCTAACTCTGTAATCAGATTTCCTAGGTTTTGATTTGGGTTACTCGTTGCATCATACATTTCTTTTACTAGATTATATTGATTTTTAGCATATGCATGTTCTAAATATACCTTATTGATTATTGATAAACTTTCAATTTGCTGATTCAACTGTTTATATATTTTCTCCTCACGAATCATATTGAGGTATGAAGTTACAACCAATATTACGCTAATAATAAGAGATGCTAGCAACATAATGATTCTTGTGTTAACTCTGTTTTGCTTTTTTTCATTTATCAGATGTTCTTTTGGTAGAAAATTAATAGAACGAACTACCGCGCCAATTGGACCAATGTATTCACTTTGCTCCATCTTACTAATGCTAACGTCCTTCGGAAAAATTACGGAAGGAAGTTCTTGCAATATCTCTACCACAATTCCTGTTTCTTGGTGAAGTAACTCCCTCATTCCTCGAAATCTTGAGCCTTGTCCTGTAATGTAAATAGCTTCTATTTTTTCCGATTGATATCTTGAAGAATAGTAATCGATTACCCGAAGTATATTGTTGATTAACAAATTTAAAGAATCTGTAATATCATATCTTAAGGTTTGATTATTCATATAATCCTCATCCGGATTTATTGTTGCTGCAACTTCATCATTAAAAACATGAATTTGATTATTAATCAAATTTCGATTACTTAAAAGTTGTATTGCTTGCGTTTCATTTTCTACAACAAAAAATCTATTATGTAAGACCGCCTCAATTACCGATGCAGTACCATAGGGAACCGTTCGTTGCAATTTTAAAATCTCCCCACGTAGTACACTTATGAGTGTGGTCTGTTCATTCATTTGGATAATTAATTCAGTTTTTGTACTCTGCTGCTTTTTTAAAATTTGATAAGCACTATTTCCAATATAATCGATAGCAATAACATCAAGATCTAGCATAGCCCCAATGCTATAATAATTTTTAATTAAACTATTGGGAGCCGCAAATACCGATAATCTTAGTTTCTTACTATCGGTTGATACCATCTTCTCTAAAATACAATAAGTTAAGGTATATTCTGATATTTGCACAGGAAAATAATCAGATGCATTGGCTTCAATTACGTCTTGTATTCTTTTTTCTTTTATTAAGGGGATGGTAACTTCTTTGTTGGCTATTTTAGAAGAAGCGATTGTGAAAACAACTTTTTTACTTTTCATATTGCTTTCTTGTAACTTGGCCTTTACAACAGCAACGAATTTTTCTTTATCTCTTATATATCCATCATCAAAGGTATCCTTTGGTGTGTCAAAACTTATAAAATGATAGACATGGGCTTTCTTCTGCCGATATGCTACTTCGCATATTTTCGTTCTTTGGCTACCAACTTCAATGCTGATTACTTTGTTATACATTTGTCCCCTCCTTTGTATTATTTTTAGTTCAAAAGTAATTTTCTATTTAAAATAGGTTTAAATACCATGATATGATTTGTTCACCGTATAACATAGATAAAAATAGACCAACGGATAGGTATGGTCCGAAGGCTAACATATGATTTGCATTTGATACTTTGCATCGTATTGTGTGTATTATGGAACCTAGGATACAGCCAATTAAAAAGGCGACGAGGATATTAGGGAAACCTACGATTAGGCCACTAACTGCCATAAGTTTAATATCTCCTCCGCCGATGCCTTTGCCTTTTGTAAGTAGGTAGATGATTAGTAAGAAGGTGCTGACGCTGAAAAATCCTATTAGGTAGGATGTTATGTGGGCTGGGTCTGTTAGTATTCGTATGATTCCTAGGGCTCCGATGAAGAGGTTTATTTGTATTGGAATTTCGTATGTTTTAAGGTCTATGATGCTTAGGAGTAGTAGGGCTGTGGTGAAGAGGCAGTAGAGGATGGTTTCTGTGGTGTAACCATTTTGATGTAAAATAGACAGATAAAGTAGCGGAATAAGGAATTGTGCAAACAATGAAAAAAACTTCTTATCCAACTTATTTTCATTAAGTGACTTCTTCCCTATCTCAAAATACATTAGACCTATTATCAATACTCTCCCCTGTACCATCCCACATATAACAACCATTAATGTAAATAAAGTTGTAGAAATCATATTCTCACTCACTTCTATATAAAATCAATCAAACATAGTGTTTGATTGATTTTATATTATAATTAGATTTATGCTCCTGGTGTTGGTGTTGGAGTTGAAACTGTTTCAACATTAACACTCTTCTCTCCATCTATATTTACCTGAAATCCTGTCTTCCCTTTTACTTTTACCTGTGGCCAATCTTTAATAATAGTACTAAGTTCTGTTAGAAAATCCGCAGGTATATCTCCTCCATTTATATTTTTATCAGGTTCCTTACCATTAAATATAAACGAAATGTTTCCAGTAATACTATCATATGCTTTCTCATCTGCTAAAGCTGTCTGCACAGCCGTTCTAATAGAGTTACAGTTATTTATATCAGCAGATTCTCTAGATTTTCCAACATACTTCATCAACTGCGGTGCAAGTGCCCCAGCAAGTATAGCTATAATGGCAATAACGATAATAATCTCAACTAGCGAAAAACCTTTGTTATTCAATTTCTTAACTTTTTCATCTTTTCTTCTCATTTTCTCTCTCCTTAATAAATATTATTTATAATTATTACTGCAACGATAGTTAATAAAAAATTCAACTAACGTTTTACAGTAACGATTACCTTTCTAACAAATTAATAAATCCTACAAATTATCCAACCCACTATACATCGACATCATCGGCTGCATAATCGCCATAATCAACACCCCAACAACTAAAGCTAGTACCACAATAATCATTGGCTCCAACACCGCTGTTAACGATTCCGTCGCAATCTTAACTTCCTCATCATAATAATCCGCAAGCTTTTCCAGCATACTTTCCAGATTACCTGATTCTTCCCCAATCTTTATCATCTGACAAACCATCGGCGGAAATATCCCTGAATTTCTAATCGGTACCGATAACGGAATACCTTTTATAACCTCATCTTTTGCATCTATTAGCACTTGCTTTGCAATAACGTTGTCCATAATTTTCGCAGTAATATCCAGAGCTTCTATCATCGGAATTCCTGCCGTTATTAACGTACTTAGCGTTCTAGCTAACCTTGAAGAATTTGATTTGGTAATTATCTTTCCAAACAACGGTAGCTTTAAAGCCAAATTTCCTAGAATAAACCTCCCACTACCCGACTTCTTAAATATATGAAATCCTAATATAATCAGAGCTACAACAATAACTATAAGAAACCACTTTCCCCTAACAAAGTCACTCATTCCAATAACCATCCGTGTCATCGCCGGCAAGTCCATATTCATATCCTGAAATATCCCAACAAAATTAGGTATTACCACCAACATCATGACAAATATAACCGCAATCGCAACTATTCCCACAACAATCGGATAGATCATCGCCTTTTTCACTTGCGCCTTTAACTTTGTATCCTTCTCAAAATGTTCGGCCATACGTTCAAATACAATTTCTAAATCACCAGATGCCTCTCCTGCCTCTACCATATGTATCAACAATCCTGGGAAAATTTTTTTCTCTGCTGCCATCGCATCTGCTAACGTTTCCCCTTTTTCTACCGCAATCTGAACTCCTTTGATGGCTTTCGCTAAAACTTTATTCTCTGTCTGCTCACTTAACATATCAAGAACATTTATAATGGAAACTCCTGCTGATAAAATACTCACGAACTGTCTACAAAATACGCTTAAATCTCTTGGTTTAATGGGATTTCCAAAATTGAATTGAATATCTTTTGTTAATACATTTTGAGGTGAAATAGATATTAATAAGTGACCTTCGGCTTTTAAAGAAGCCTTTACAATATCTTCATTGATAGCCTCCATTGTCCCCTTTTTCTCTTTCCCCTGTTTATCAATGACTAGATAGGCATAACTATTCATTACCAACCTCCATGGATATATTCAATCAAAATGTCCTAAACCTTAGTCACACATGGTCTAAATTAAGCTTTAGAACAATCTTCTCTCAATTGCCGCTTGGTCTTGCGCAAAATGCATTGCCTTTTCGGAGTCTATCATTTTACTTATATACAAGTGATATATCGCTTCATCCATCGTCTGCATTCCAAACTTTTTATTGGTTTGAATAATCGATGTAATCTGGTGCGCTTTGGCTTCCCTAATTAGATTTCGGATTGCAGAATTTACATGCATTACTTCAAAAGCTGCAACTCTACCTAGTCCATCTGATGACGGAATTAACTGTTGTGAGATTACTGCCTCTAATACAGAAGCTAATTGAATTCGAATCTGCTGCTGTTGGTGCGGTGGAAATACATCTATCATACGATCCACAGTATTTGCTGCACCAATGGTATGTAAGGTCGAGAACACAAGATGCCCGGTTTCTGCTGCAGTGATTGCTATTGCTATTGTTTCCAAATCCCTCATCTCGCCTACTAAGATTACATCTGGGTCTTCCCTTAGGGCTGCTCTTAATGCATCTTGATAAGAATCGGTATCTAATCCAATCTCTCTTTGATTCACTATGGATTTTTTATGTTGATGCAAATATTCAATCGGATCTTCTAGGGTAATAATGTGTGAATTACTATTTGTATTGATCACGTCAATTAGCGATGCTAACGTGGTAGACTTACCACTTCCCGTTGGACCTGTTACCAAAACTAAGCCTCTTTTTTTCTTTGTTAATTCTAAAACAGACTCCGGAATTCCTAATGTCTTTGGATGTGGAATCACTGTACCAACCAAACGAATTGCAGCCGCATAGGAACCTCTTTGTTTAAATACATTCACCCGATATCTACCTAGATTAGGGATGGAATAGGAAAAATCAATTTCTCCGTTCTTCTCTAATTTTTGCTTCAATTGATCCGTTAACATAGGCCAAATGATACGATTCGTGTCACTTGGCAATAACTTATTTTCTCCTAGACTTACTAAAATGCCATGAACTCTACATTTCGGTGGAATTCCCACTGTAATGTGTAAGTCAGAGGCCCCTTTTCCTTTTGCTAACAATAACAATTCTTCTATGGTAAACATAGCTTCACTCCGCTTCTTATGGTTATTTATCAAAAGCTATCTTTTTCATCTCCTCCATTGAGGTGATTCCATCTAATACAAGCTTAGTAGCACTCATTTGCAACGTATTCATTCCCTCTTTTAAGGCCATTTCTCTTATTTGATTCGAACTTCCATTTCGACTGATAATTTCCTTAATACTTGATGTAATCGGCATTATCTCATAGACACCAATTCGTCCATAATAGCCAGTATTATTACAAATATGACAACCACAAGGTTCATAAATGACAATTTCATCTTCTTTGTCCACGCCTAATAAGTCCTGCTCAATCTTACTTGTCACATGTTTTATTTTACAGGTATTACATAGGCGTCTGACTAAGCGTTGTGCAATTACTCCAACGGTGGCATCGGCAATCAGATACGATTCAATTCCCATGTCTTCAAGCCTTGTAATCGTACTCGCAGCACTATTGGTGTGAACCGTACTAACAACAAGATGCCCTGTAATTGAGGCTCTGACTGCTATTTCAGCCGTTTCTAGATCACGTATTTCACCAATCATAATAATGTCTGGGTCTTGCCGTAAAATAGAACGTAATGCCGTGGAAAAAGTCACCTCAGCTTTCGGATTCACTTGAACCTGGTTAATTCCATCAATATTGGCTTCCACTGGGTCTTCCACTGTCACTATATTTACTTCCTGTGTATTTAACTCACTTAATGCAGTATATAAAGTCGTGGATTTACCACTCCCCGTAGGACCCGTAACTAAAATCATTCCATGGGGATGCTTTAAAATCGTATCGAATTTTTGCATCTCTTCATCCGTAAATCCCAGATCTTTCTTTGCCTTTGTTAAGCCTTTCTTCGAAGTAATACGCATTACTATTTTCTCGCCAAACACCGTCGGTAAAATAGAAACTCGAATATCAAACTCTTCTCTATCTACATTAATTGTGATACGTCCATCCTGCGGCTTTCTCTTCTCTGAAATGTCCATATCCCCAATGATCTTAATTCGAGCAACCATCGCTGGTAATATATTGATTTCATAATTCATGACTTCCGATAAAATACCATCGACTCGGTAACGGACCCTTATGGTCTTTTCGAATGGCTCTATATGTATATCACTGGCTCTTTGCCGGACCGCTTGTTCAATAATTGCTTTTACTAGGAAAACAATCGGAGAATTGTTAATATCATCACCAACTAAATCCTCCTCTTTCCCTTTATTCTGATTTTCCTTTTCCTTGGTATAACGTTCTGCTACTGCCTTGGCTTCTGCATTTCCATAATATTTATCAATGGCTATGGCGATTTCTTTGGGTGTCGCTACCGTAGGCTCAATTTTAAGGTTTGTGATAATTGCTAGGTCATCAATTGCAATAATATCAAGGGGGTCTGCCATAGCAACTCGAAGAACGTTGGGATTCGTTTTATGAAACTCAAATGGCATAAACATATATTTACGAAGTATTTGCTCATTTACTAACTTTAAAATCTCTGAATCAATCACAATGCCAGCTAATTGGATTCGCTCAACCTTTAATTGTTTTTCCAAAACTTTTGCAATGGTTATTTCATCGATAAGGCCTAAATCTACTAGGGTTTCACCAAGTTTTAGCTTCCTTTTTTTTTGCTCTTTAAGTGCATATTGTAATTGTTCCTCTGTAATTAGTCTTTCTTCAACAAGCATGTCTCCCATACGTTTTCTATTACTATTAAAGTCCATGCTATACTCCATTCTATTTTCTTTATGTATGATGATTTGAACTACGAATTATATAAAATATTAAATCAAATACTATGTTATATTTTGTATGAATTATACTTTTTTTAACATATATGTAGAAAATAAATGCAACTAACGTAAGTTTTCCACTTATTTTAGTTGCTATAAAACTAGCTTAGAATTAATATCTTTCTCTGAACTCATACCTATCTTTAGTCTAAATCTATTTACTATCTACTTATATGCACCTTATGATGTTCAAAAACCTATTTATATAATAGGACTTTAGTTTCTAGACTAGTAAATTTTTACTATTTTCATTATAACTCTTTTCTAAATTTTGTCAATCCGTTTCTAATTATAGAATATATTAAGTTATTGGTTTCTCTTTTGAATTATTTTGTAAAATTCTATATCTCAGATATACTCTTATTCTACATTTTTATTTAAATTTTAGATGATAATTTCAAAAGCTGCTTTTGTAACTGAAAGAGTCAATCCCATAAAGAAAGATCCATCCCACAAAGATAAATCCATCCTACAAAGATAAATCCATCTCTTACACAAACATGCCAAAATCCATAAAATTAGCGCTATTGATTGATTTTTCAAACCACAAGAACTATAATAAACTTAATGTAAGCGCTTACAATGCTCTTATTTCATATAATACAATTAAAATCTACACTATTTTGTCCGTATTAAATCATAACATAATACGCTCAACAGCATGACATGAATGGAGACAGATTATGCTTAGACAATTTTTTAAGTACACGAAAAACTACAAAAAAGAGTGGTGTATCGGATATATTTGCTGTGTTTTAGAATCCGTTTTTGAAATAATGATACCTACCCTTATGTCAAAAATCATTGATATTGGAGTTGGCAACAAAGACTATCAGTACATATTTAAAATAGGATTTATTATTTTATTATTATCCATATTTTCTTTCATTTTCGGTAGAGGCTGCAGCAACAACTTTTCGAAGTTTGGTAACGGTTTTGCCGCTGAAATTCGAGATGCTGAATATGTGAAAATTCAGTCCTTTGCATTCTCTAATATGGATCATTTTACAACCCCATCCCTAATTACTAGATTAACTTCTGATGTAACTGTCGTTCAAAACGCTATTACACCTGGTGTTCGTTCCATTTTTAGAGCTCCTATTATGCTAATCTCAGGAGTTATTATGGCTACTTTAATGAGTAAAGAATTGGCGATCGTATTCTTTGTGGCGGTTCCAATTTTATTTGTATTACTCTACCTAATCGTTAAAAGCCTACCTCCTATTTATCATAAAATGCAAAGAACCCTTGATGTTTTAAATCGCGTCACTCAAGAGAATTTAACAGCAATACGAGTTGTAAAAGCTTATGCTAGAGAAGATTATGAAGCAGCGAAGTTTGAAGCCGTTAACCAGGACCTTAAAGAAGTTTCAACCTTAGCTTATAGTATTTCCATGCTGAATTCTCCAGCAATGCAAC
The DNA here is from genome assembly GCF_900078195.1 of Clostridium sp. Marseille-P299. Lineage (NCBI taxonomy): Bacteria > Bacillati > Bacillota > Clostridia > Eubacteriales > Clostridiaceae > Clostridium > Clostridium sp. Marseille-P299. Next base: position 93,530 of record NZ_FJVE01000004.1, read on the forward strand.
TTGTTATGTATGGAACAATAATTTCCCTTGTTTGGTTTGGTGGAAACCTTGTTATTTCAGAACACTTAATGGTAGGACAGTTAACTGGATTTTTAAGCTATGTACTTCAAATACTTAATTCCTTAATGATGATTTCTGCCGTATTTATAAATCTTACAAAGGCAATGGAATCCTTTCATCGTATTAGCGAAGTTTTAAATGAAGAAGTAGAACTACTAGATGAAGGTGACCCTAACAATCATATTAATAAGGGCTCTGTAAGAATGGAGAATGTCTTCTTTAAATATAGCAAGGACGCAAAAGAATATGTTCTTGAAGATATTAACTTTTCCATCCGTGCAGGTGAAACAATAGGTATACTTGGTGGAACTGGTGCTTCAAAAACATCGTTGGTTCAATTGATTCCAAGGCTTTATGATGCAACAAAAGGTACTATTTATATCGATGATATCCCTGTAAAAGATTATACTTTAGATCATTTAAGAGATTGTGTTGGAATGGTGCTTCAAAAGAACTCCTTATTTAGCGGGACAATTGCTGAGAACCTAAGATGGGGAAATGAAACTGCAACCCTTGATGAACTGAAACGAGTATGCGATATTGCTTGTGCCAGCGAATTTATAGAACAAAAAGATGACGGATATGAATCCTATGTAGATGAAGGTGGTAACAACTTTTCCGGTGGACAAAAGCAAAGACTTTGTATTGCGCGAACCTTACTTAAAAATCCTAAGATTTTAATTTTTGATGATTCCACCTCTGCCCTTGATATGAATACAGAGAAAACACTTTATGAGAATTTAAAAACTTATTATCCTGACATAACCAAGATTATCATTGCACAACGTATCTCATCTGTCTCTCATGCAGATAAAATAATCATTTTAAATGATGGTATGATTGATGAGATTGGTAGTCCAGAGGAGTTGCTTTCTCATAATAAAATATATCAGGAAATCTACTATTCACAACAAAAAGGAGGTGTCTTAAATGACTAAATCTCCGAAGGAAAAAAACATGTTTGTAATCTTAAAAAGACTAGGAAAATATTTGAAGCCAAATAAATATTTCTTATTTCTCGTCGTTATTTTATCAGGGATTAGTGGTCTTGTTGGCGTCATTGGCTCTTACCTTTTACGACCTATTATAAATAATTACATTATTCCTGGTGATGTAAAAGGATTACTTTCTGCTGTAATTGTGCTGATTATATTATATTTATCAGGTACAGTTGCTACCTTATTTTGTAATCAAATCATGGTGAGAATTACGCAAAAGGTTATATTTGAACTTAGAAAAGATTTATATCATCACGTGGACTTACTTCCACTCTCCTATTTTGATGGGAATAGTGATGGTAACTTAATGAGCCATTTTACAAATGATATTGATACCATTGAAAATGCTCTAAATACATGTTTTACTCTGATGGCTCAAAGCTTTATTACCGTTGTAGGTTCGGCCATTATGATGTTTGTATTAAATGTTCCTTTAACATTTTTCACCCTTATTTGTATTGCGGTTATTGTAGGTATTGTTAATTATAATGGTAAAATATCAAGAATTTACTCCAATAAAAGACAAAAATCCACTGGTAATCTCAATGGTTTTATCCGAGAAATGATTGAAGGTCAAAAAGTTGAAAAGGTATTTCGACATGAAGCAAAAAACCTAAAAGCCTTTCGAGTTCATAACGAGGAGTTAAGAGTAGCTTCTACAAAAGCTTTTACTTATTCTAGTATTATGACACCAATGGTTGTTAGTATTGGATTTATAAATTATACGTTTACTGCTTGTGTTGGTGGTGTTATGGTTTTACAAAACTTATTAGATCTTGGTACACTTGCTTCTTATTTGGTATTTGTAAGACAATTTTCAGCGCCAGTGAATCAGTTTACGCAGCAAATTAATCTTTTCCTTGCAGGTATTTCAGGTGCAGAGCGTATATTTAATCTTTTTGATATGGAGCGCGAGGTAGATGAGGGCACTGTAACACTTTGCAATGCAACCCTTGATTCAAATGGTGACCTTGTAAAATCAGATGAGTATACGGGTAGTTTTGGATGGAATGTCCCTGGAAACAATAAGTTGATACCAGTTAAAGGAGACGTTCGATTCTATGATGTGGAATTTTCCTATGATTCCAATAAGAAGATTTTAAATAAGATAAACCTTTATGCAAAACCTGGACAAAAAATTGCTTTTGTTGGTTCTACCGGAGCTGGTAAAACCACGATCATTAATTTAATCAATCGGTTTTATGATATTCAGGGTGGTCAAATCACCTATGATGGAATCGATATTAAGGATATTAAGAAAGAAGATTTGCGAAAATCTTTGTCATTGGTTTTACAAGATACCCATCTATTTACGGGAACAATTACGGATAATATCCGATATGGTAATTTAAATGCTACGGATGAGGAGGTTATAGAGGCAGCTAAGCTATCCAATGCACATTCCTTTATTCGAAGACTTCCTATGGGATATGATACAATGTTAAAAAATGATGGCGATAATTTATCCCTCGGGCAAAGACAGTTACTTGCCATTGCTAGAGCTGCTATTGCCAATCCACCTGTTCTTATTCTTGATGAGGCGACTAGTTCTATTGATACACGTACAGAAAAGTTAGTGGAAAAAGGAATGGACGCTATTATGGAAAATAAGACGGTATTTGTAATTGCTCATAGACTTTCTACGGTTCGTGATGCCAATGTTATTCTAGTTTTAGATCATGGTGAGATTGTAGAAAGAGGAAATCATGAAGAATTGCTTGCTTTAAAAGGTAGATATTATGATTTATATACTGGGGCGAAGCAGTTGGCGTAGATGCGTATGTCTGTAAATTGGAACTAAAAAATTATAAAAAACCCTTTTGTGGTCAAATCATTTATACATGAAAACCTCCAAACCGATGTAAGTTAGATACATACAGTTTGGAGGTTGTTTTATGCTTATCTAAGATTATCCACAATCGGAACTAAATATTTCTACCTTATCCCCAGATTACTTCTTTCATCAACAGGTCTTATTCTTATTTGCAAATAAAGCTAATTTCGCATACATGTCCTCTAAAATAAGTCTTGAATCTATGCTATTATATACTCTGATTGGTCTGTTAAGATTGGTTTGTACATATGTTTGATCTTCTGTTATTAATGGTGCACAAACCCAATCAAAACAAAATCTATGTTCATATAGAATCAAACCCACAGCCGGTGAATCACCTAGTACCCATGTTTCGCCCGTCCGAAATTTATTTTTTCTTGCTGCCTCCTCAAAACTATGTTCAACTAACTGATCAAATAAATACTCACCTATTTTTCCACATGGTTGTACCTTTAACTCAAGCTCAGCCAAACTTACAGGCATCATCTCATATACATTTTTGGGAACTTGCCAAACCTCCATGTCTGATGAAAATACAACATTAGCAGCATGTACATCATTCCCTAAATTAAATTCAGGACCTCCATTTGGGTATTTTCCTCCCCCAATCCAGATAATGATTACCTTTTTTGCTATCCTTGGTTCCATTAAATAAGCACTTGCAATATCAGTAAGAGGTCCCATAAATGTTATATATAAGGGTCTATCATCATCCTTCATAGCTTCCTCTATAATAAGTCTAGCTCCTGGAGAATCGATTGGCGTTGTCTTGTTTTCTAATGGTCTTGGTGCCCCCTTATACAAAAGATTCTCTTTACTTATATTCATTTTATCTAAAATAATTTCTAATTCTTCATAGCTTTTTTCCATGCTATCTGAAAATCTTTTTGTTCCAAAATGAGCCGCAATAATTCCAACGTTCTCTATTTTAGGACTTAATAGGGTATGAACTACTGCAAATTGATCATCACCTTCATTTTTTGCATCGGTATTCGTAATTACCCTTACGATTTTTTCTGTTGGAACTTTGAATTTATAATCTGTGTACCTCATATTACACCTCCTGTGTATTTTAATCTTATCAATAGCATTATGATTTACTTTTATCTGCCGATAGGATATCCTGTACTATTATATAAACTACTCATTCGGCCCCCCATTTTTCACTTGATAGTTTAAATCCATCTACACTATTCTTACTCTGAACCTTTCGCAACTCCAATCACATTCCCTGCTTCATCCGTAACATATTTCCCTTTGGTCATATCAAGAATAACATATTTATTCTCCCATTTATCACGAATAACCGCACACCTTCCAATTGGAACATCAAATGGACCATATTCTACTTTCCCACCTGCATCGATGATTTTACCAATGGAATCATCCACTGAATCCACTTTAATATCGACAAACATTTGCTTTCTCTCGTTCTGTAAAACAATTTCGGTTATGTCATTTTCCATACCTAAACCGACCATAGTTTCCTTTCGCCATAAAAGTTTCAACCCCATACAATCGCAATAATACTCAATTCCTTCGTCTAAATCAGAAACATATAATTCAATACAATCGATATTTTTAAATATTTCCGCCATAATACCCCCTGAAATTATTAATAAAATTCTATACAAATTATACCATTCCTAATAAAAAAGCGGTAGATATCTTTGATATGATCCTCCTTAAGTAGACAAGGTAAATAACCAAAATCTACTTAAGGAGGATTTTTCATGTCCAGAAAAGCTAAATACTCCCCTGAAACTAAAGCGAGTGCTTGTGAAGATTATTTATCTGGAAATTTATCAATGCGAGAAATTTGTGCAAAATATGATATTCCTTTTAACGAAAAGAAAAGGAATTGTTCTGTTCATAAATGGTTACATTTTTATAACTATTCAGGTATTGAGGTGTTTCAAAATCCAATAGGGAATAAAGCTTATACAAAAGAGTTTAAAACTGAAATGGTCGAACGATATCTGCGTGGAGAAGGATCTTTAGAAGAACTTGCAGCTAAATATAATATTTTGTCTGATTCGACACTAAAACAGTGGATTATGAAGTATAATGCCAATAGAGAACTTAAGGATTACGATCCGAAACGGGAGGTCTATATGGCAGAGGCAAGGCGAAAAACAACTATTCAGGAACGCAAAGAAATCGTTACATACTGCATTGAACACAATCGTGATTATAAGGACACAGCAGCACTTTACGATGTTTCTTACAGTCAGGTGTATTCCTGGGTGAAAAAATATGATGCCACAGGTGAAGAAGGTCTTACTGACAAACGTGGTCGACATAAGACAGATGATGAAGTTGATGAATTAGAACGATTACGAAGAGAGAATCTTCGGCTAAAGCGTCAGCTTGAAGAAAAAGATATGGTGGTAGAACTGTTAAAAAAAGTGAAAGAATTCGAAGGGATGTGAGACTCGGAAAGCAACGCCATGAATCAAAGTATCTTGTTATTGAATACTTCCATACGAACAAGGGTTGGAGTGTCAACTGGATGTGTGCACAGCTTGGAATCGCCAGAGCTGCGTTCTACAAATGGAAACATAGAATTGTACCAGAACAAGAAAAAACTAATATCGAAATCGCAGAATTAATCAAAGAGTATGATGAAAGATTTTCTCATATCTTAGGGTACCGAAGAATGACGGATTGGATCAATCATTTCAATCATACTCATTATTCAAGGAAACAAATTCATCGTATTATGAAAAAACTTGGAATCCATTCTGTTATTCGTAAAAAGAAGAAAAAATACAATTCTTCCAAGCCAGAAGAAACAGCAGAAAATAAGTTAGCAAGAGACTTTTATGCAACAGAGCCTAATCAAAAGTGGGCTACTGATGTAACGGAGTTTAAGATTCCTGAAACCAATAAGAAACTATATCTTAGTGCGATCATAGATCTCTATGATCGTTATCCTGTTGCATTTGTTATAAGCGGCAGAAACAACAATCAACTGGTATTCAAAACCTTTGATAAAGCAATTGATGCTAATTCAACTGCAAAGCCTATTTTTCATAGCGACCGAGGCTTTCAGTATACAAATAAGGTGTTCCAGAGAAAACTTCAAGATAGCGAAATGATTCAATCAATGTCCAGAGTTGGCCATTGTATTGATAATGGACCAACGGAAGGTTTTTGGGGAATCATTAAATCAGAAATGTATCAAATGTACGAGATAACAGATGAGTTATCATTACGTCATGCAATCAAAGATTATATCCGATTCTATCGAGATGAGCGACCTCAAAGCAGATATGATTGTAAAACACCTGCTGAGGTAAGGGCTGAAGCGTTAGCTTCCGCAACTCCAACAACATATCCGATTGCAAAGAATAAAAGAATTGAGAAATATAAATCAAAGTGGTGCGCATAAAAAATCAGCCATACGAAAATCGTATGACTGATTTATGAGCATTACTTTAGATATTTGGCCTGTCTACTTGACAGGGAGCATATCACTTTAAACTATCTACCACCTTTTTGTTAAATATTCTCTATATTCACTAGCTTAATTTTCAAACGTAACCACTTCTCATCCTTTAATTCAGCTTCTAACATTCCATGCATTTTCTCCACTAAATGCTTTGCGATTGTTAATCCAAGCCCAGAAGCCCCATCACTTCTAGCATTATCTCTCATATAAAAACGTTCAAATATGCTATTCAAATCATCTTCTGAGAAATCTGTAACGTTATTTTCAAATGAAACTGTTACCTCATCCTTACTTTGTTCTATTCCTATCTTTAATCTGCTTTCTGCATATCTGCAAGCGTTTTGGAGAAGGTTTAAAAATACTCTCTCCATCGCATTACTGTTTGCTTCAACAAGAATTGGATGTTCCGGGATAACTAAATCAATTTCAAGATTTTTAACCGACAATTCCTGATAATAATCAATTACTGTTTCTCGCAAAAGTCTGGCGATATCGATTTGTTCCATTTCTAGTACATAATCCTCTGAGGTAAGTCTTGAAAAATCATAGAACTGCGATATTAACCGCTGTAGTAAATATGCCTTCCTTTGTATAATTGCCAAGGCTTCTTTATCCTCTTGCTCTAAGCCTGACTGATCCAAAATTTTTAAATACCCAAGAATGGAAGTTAAGGGAGTTCTTAAGTCATGACTTATATTTTCAATCTGTTTTTGAAACTCCTTTTCTCTTTTTTCATAAATGATTCGTTCAGAACGGATAGCTTTTAAAGAATCATTTATCGTAGCAAGTAAGTTTTCTAGCTCTTTATTTGGTTCTTCTTGTTTTATTATCTGGTTTTCATCTATGTTTTTAATAATACTTTTTAGGTCTTTATCTGCCTTTTTAATTGCTCTACATAACAGCCGATAGCGTGCATAGAAATAAGCTGTTAATAAAATAAATACGACTAGCATAACAATTACTATATACAACATATCTCTCATACACCTCCTAGTATTTTAGACTTCTTTTTTTCTGGTTAATCCTAGTCCTAAAATAGTAAAAACCGCAATGCCAATTACTCCAGTTACAATACACTTCATTAAGCCAAAGGATGTATTCCATAAACATTGATATCCACTCATGTTTGCTCTTACTTCATATTTCAAATAATTCCATGGAAGCCATTGTGCTATTTTATTTAGTATGTCTATCTTAAGTCCTGCATAAAAGCATATCTGTGGAATATAATCTATAACTAAAAGCCATACAACAGCCGCTAGTATTTCTTTATCAAAGAATTGAAATAATGCAACAGCAAGAATCACAGATGCAAAAGCAAATGGTAGAACAGCTAAAACTCCACTTATCAATTCCTGAATTGGAACATTCACTGGCCCACTTAAGAAAAGGCAAGCACTTCCTATATATGCAATAAAGATAATTATCATACTAAAGAAAGCAACAATACAGCTTACAATACATTTTCCTATAAATATATGTTCTCTAGTAATACCATAAGCAATGGTATTTTTTAATGTCCCATGCTTTTTTTCACCAGAAAAAAGCGTAGCAACCACCAATGCACCAGCAACGAATAGCCAAGTCATCCCGCCAATAATTGCATTTAAGGAAAAACTTACTGTACCATATGGAAAGTTGTCTATATTCGCATTTGACACAAAAAGAACCACATTCATGAGTACAAATAATATCGATATAGTTCCTGTAAAAAGGTATATATCTTTGGTATGCAATACCCTATAGAATTCACTTTTTATATAATTTAACATGGTGTTTTACCTCCATTTTTCAAATTCATATAATACTCCTCTAGTGTTACCTGGCGCATTTCCAGACGTAAAATTCCTATTCCATTTTCACTAGCTAACTGACTATAACTGTCAATTTTCTTTTCTGGCTTTAATATATGAATGATATTATTAGGTAAAACCTGATATTCTTCATGATGAAATGATTTCTCCAGTAGTACCGTATATTGCTCTGCATCTGATACCATAATTTCAATATAACTGGCACACTTTTCACGCAATTTCTCTGCTGTAATTTGTTCTATGAGACAACCATTATTCAAGAAACCATAGACTGTCGCAAGTTGCTCTAACTCCGATAAAATGTGGCTTGATAGGATAATTGTCATATTCTTTTCATAGTTTAATTTACGTAAGAGATTTCGCATTTCAATAATTCCACTAGGATCCAAACCATTGATAGGTTCATCTAAAATTAATAGTTCTGGTTCCCCTATAATAGCAATTGCTAGACCAAGACGCTGTTTCATCCCCATGGAAAGCTCTTTACAGTATTTTTTTCTTTTGTCTGCAAGTCCTACCATCTCCAAAACTTCATCAACAGACTTCTTCCCTGGTATTCCTTTTTGCAATCGATAATATTCCAGATTCTTTTCTACTGTCATCTGAGGATAGAATCCTGGAGTTTCAATTATTGCTCCTGTACGTTTTCTTTGCTTTTCTATTTCTTTTGGCAAATGTGATCCAAACAATTTAAGTTCCCCTTCACTTAGAAATATTTGCCCAGTTAATAGTTTTAAAAAAGTAGTCTTTCCAGCTCCGTTATCACCAATCAATCCATAGATATCTCCACGTCTAACATTTAAATCAACTTTATTTAACGCTGTAAAATTTCCATATCTTTTGGTAAGTTTTTGGGCCTCTATGATGTTCTTCGTCATTTTACTTTCATCCTTTCTTGAGGTTTCCTTCTGCATCTATATTACTTCTTTGCTCATAAATAAGTACTCAAGAAACTATAAAGAAATCATAAAGAATTATGCCATTTTAAATCCAATTCCCCAAACAGTTTTTATGTATTCTGTTTCAGAATCCATTGCGGCTATTTTTTTTCGTATATTACTTACATGGACATTCACGGTATTATCCTCTCCGTAATATCCATTTTGCCAGATCTCCTCATAAAGAAATTCTCTCGAAAAAACTTTTTCAGGCTGTTTCATTAAGATAAGTAAAATGTCATATTCATGCCTTGTCAATGTAATTTCCTGCTGATTCACTGTTACAATTCTAGAGATAGGGTTTAATGCCAAGTTCTTATAATGGTAACTTTCTTGTGATAATTCATCTCCTGTTGTATGGTAACGACGCAGTACTGCCATAACCCGTACTAACACTTCCTCTGGTTCAAAAGGTTTTGTAATATAATCGTCAGCACCCATCGTCATGGTGAATACTTTATTCTCTAAGGCTGTTTTTGCAGATATAACAATGATTGGTATATTTTGATGTAATTCTTCACGTACATATTTAATTACTTCTTCACCTGTTACTCCGGGGAGCATTAAATCTAGAAGAATTAGATTTGGAACTTCTTTTTCAAGACGAAGCTGTGCTTCTGTACCAGAAAAAGCGGGTGTTACTTCATATCCCGCTTTTTTTAGTATTCTGGATAATAAATGATTGATATCGGTGTCATCTTCTATTATCAAAATTTTTTGCATACAAAACCTCCAATGTTAAAAGCTAGGTTGATATATTGAATCGGATATTTAAGCTGATTCATATTTTCATAGCTATTTCTAATTATTTTTATTCACTCCCCATAACCAGTCCAAACTTAGACCATATCAAACTATGTATCAGGCTACTCTGTTTCTCCCCACTCATCTACCTCTTCATCTATATTATCACCACCAGTATAATAATAAGATAAATATTCCATGAAGTATTTTTCTAACTCATCTTTCTCTAACATCGGTGATAATATAATGGGATAACTTTTATTAAATTCAAATATTACCCTTCGACCATATCGTTCATCATTACCTAAGTCAGTTCTACCTTTAATTTTTGCTTTTAGTATCTTGCTTAAATTGTTTTTCTCGATTATGTCTAATATATTAATAAGGAAATTTCCATTTCTAAATATTTCATATTTAATTATGTAGTTAAATATATCTAAATTATTAACTATTAAACTGTAATACTTCTCCTTGTTATCGCTGTTAGAATCATTAATATATTGCGCAGCTAAAATACTCTTATAAATGTAATTTTCCCAATCGAATTTTTTAATCACTATATTTCTGAATATATCTTCACTATCTTTTATTTGAGGATACTTGTTTAACAAATATTCTCTTTTATACAAACATAAATAAGAATGCCAAAATAACTCATCTAAATATATCTCTCTATTTAATGTTATGAACTTTTCTCCCATAACTTTTATTAATTCAATAAATTCATCATCATTTTTATTGGCTTTACCAAAATAAATGGGGAAGTCAGGCATATCATCTACATATACACTTTCAGTTGAGAAGTAATTCTTTTCCCACAATTTATCTTCAAGAAAATCTTGGTAAAATAATGGTTCTTTCTTATATCCATCTTTTAATAATTTAATTTCCATTATATATTCCTCTAATTGTATCTACATATTTCTTTAAAATATTATCTGATATTAAATAAATAATTTCATCGATATTATCCAATGTAACTTCATCAATGCTCTTTGATATCATTAATCTGTACAGCTTTTGATCCAAAGCATTATTAAGCTCAGAAATTTCTTCTAACTTTATACCTTCTTCTATATTTTTTGCATAATTCGCCAAAAAACGAAACAATGCTTTTTGTAGCCCTAAGTAGATATATGGATTATTTAAATTTCTACTTTGTGGTAAATCTTGAAATTGCATTGTATCTTTTTTATAAACTATAATTATTGTTTCATCGCTCAATCTTATCTCAATATCTGATTTTATAGTATTGTCTACCTTTTTCTCAAAAATATCATATGGTTTCTTTTGACTTCCATCAAAGGTTACTAGATTAGAAAATCCCAAAGCCATCCCTTTATCTACAATAATCTTATCCTTATATTCATCATAAAAGTAATTTAAGTCATAATTATTTTCAAAATTAATATTATCGGTTGCTTGTATCATTAATTGCAACACTGTTCTATTATTTAAAGATAATTTTGATTTTAATACTTTAACTTCTATATTAGTATCCTGCTGGATTATATGATACTGATTATCTTTTGATTTAATTATTAATAAAAGCCTAGCGCTTTTCGCTCGGATTAATTTCAATAAGAACTTTGAGCTTATATGACAATCAATTTTGAATATATAAGAATCTGTATTTTCTTGTAAAGAAACATCAAATTCAAATTCCGCATTTTTATAGTCATCTGAGTTATTCATTAATATTGGATATGGGAAATTAGCTTTTTTTGAATATATCATGACTATACCTCCACACTATAAATAAATTTTAATGAATTGTTAAACTTATGACTAGTTTTTAATTCTAGTTGTATTAGACTGTTTTTAATAGATATGTCTCTAATTATATTTCTATCGACTTTACATTGCTTACCCGTATTCTTATCAATAATTAATGGATAATTCGTATTAATGCTAAACTCGTTATCATATTCTTTTCCTACTCCATCAATTAAAGAGATCGACATATCACAGACCTTTTCGCCATCATATTTATAATGCTGTGATAAGTCTAAAAATAGTAATTCCTTACCTTCTAGCACAATTCTTTTTACACTTTCTGGTATCATAGTAAATCGAACTCTAACCTTTTCTTCGCCTTCTCCATCTTTTTTCTTAGCTTTTCTCAAGATAGATTTAATTTTAGATAATTCCTTATCTAATTTATTTTCTTTCTTTTTGTTTTTAGCACTTTGTGTCTTAACTTTTACAAGCACTCTTTCACTTTTTTCATTTCCCTTTGTTAATTTAACTGTTGATATATCTTTAGAGATTTCTTTCTTAAAATTATTTTCAATCTCAAATAACAAATCTGAAGTATCAATTTTCCCATCGGATGGATTACTTTCTTCAATTGCAGCGGCTATATACATTCCAATAGACTTAGAAATATTATTTATAAATCTTACTGCATTTCTTTGCTTCTCTACGATTTTTATATGTTCAGAAGACAATGCTGTATGAGATTCATTTTCTAGAGATTTCAAAAATTTATCTTCTTGATCTGATTTCGGAATTAATATAGCATTAAAGGAAGCATTCGCATAATTCTTAATTTTTTTATCTTCAATTTTCATTCCAATTCGTCTTATAATTGCTACACGACCTTTTTTTATATTTTTATTGAATTGAAAATACATCAAAAAGCTATATTTATTAATCTTGTCTTCAATCGTTATATCAAAAGGCTTAAAATTTAAATAAGTATCTATATATAAAGGAGTAAAACTATCATCGCCTCTGTTATCATCAAACCTTGCATAGTAATCTTCGTCTTTAATTATATCTAGTATGGTACTACTATTAATCACAGTATCATTTACTTTAACAATCAATTGATTTCTGAGAATAGCTATAAAAAAGTTATCACAAACGCTTCTTACTATAACTTTCATATCATTATACTGTTCTCTGAAAAATGGTATAATAATTTTTAATCCTCTTGTCTCTTTTTTAAATACAGTATCAAATTTGTTTTCGTACGGATAAAATACTCCTTTTCCATCTTCATCTGTAAAATATCCCGTCGCTCTATAGCATTGATTATTAAAAGAATGTTCAATAAGCTGTACTGTCCCACCTAAATGTTGGTTATTCTCTTCATCGCAATTACCAAAAAACATTAAATATAGGTCAGAAGCTGCATTTGAGGCAATCTTCCCAACTCCATAGGATCCACCCCGCATACTTTCATCTTCCTCATTTGAATCAAAAGAATGTACACCTTTTTGATATGCATAAATACCCCAAGTATCATTTTCAGAGAAATTCTGACCATTTCTCGCACCTGACAGCCCTTTTGTATTACGATCTTCAAAAGAGATATAAGCTACTTTTTTTTGTTTAAGTTTTTCCCGCATATGCAGAATGGTTTCTTTTGTATATGAGTTTCTCCCTTGTAAGCTATAGATTCTTTCTCTAATTTCCTCAATGCCTGGTATTTTATCGGTTTCTATCTCACCGATTTCAATGTTAACTTCAACTGGATTAGTAGATTCTTTTAGTTTTCCATCCATGGAATTTTGTATATTTTCTCTAATCAGTCCATCAACGCCTAAATTATAAAACTTTTCCAAAATGTTATTAAATAATGGCTCCTCTATGGCCGCTATTTTAGCGAATTTCCACTTTTGTTCATTACTCATTTTTTCATCCCCTATCGTAACTTACTATTTTCATATGAAAATGATTCTTCATCAGTATATTGAAATGAATTTATCACTTACCAATTTTACGGTACTTTTGTTTACTACTATTTGGTTTATCTGGTATCGTCATTTCTATATATCCCAGTCTCAATGCAGGTAACAAATAACTTTCTCTAAAAGATGGTCTGTGTTTTAATGCTAATAACTTCATTAATTCCTTAGTTGAATACTCTTTATCTTTCATGATTTGAACTAAACGTCTAACTTGATCGGTTTCTTGTACCGTTACTTGTTCGGTGCTTACAATTTCATATAAAACATCATGTATAGCTGTTAACATAAACTCAATAAATTTGCCCGAATTCGTACTATGATCGCATTCTTCTAGCACTCTATAGTATTCTTCCTGCCGTTTTCTAATCAATGTTTCTATGGGTAGCCAGCCAAATAATGATTTCCATTTATACAGAATCAAAGTCTGCCACATTCGTCCCATTCTACCATTTCCATCTGCAAATGGATGAATAAACTCAAATTCATAGTGAAACACACAACTTTTTATTAATGGATGAGCATCTGCTTGCTTGGCCCAGTTTACCAAGTCTTTTATCAAATATGGTACCTGACCCGCTGGAGGTGCCGTATGAACCAATCGATCCCCTGAAAAAATATCAACTCCACCACTGCGAAACGTCCCCGCTTCCTTAGAAAGCTCATTCATTAATACCTTATGTGCTAATAACATATCATTTATAGAAAATGGATTAAACTCCAAAAGTCTATTATATGCTTCAAAAACATTCCTTACTTCGCAGATTTCGTCTGGGGTACCAAAAATTCTTTTCCCATTTATAATGTCTGTTACCTGATCTTGTGATAAAGAATTATTTTCAATTGCCAGTGATGCATGAATTGTACGGATACGATTATCCCTTCGAAGTCTCGGATTATTGCTCATATTATCATTTATGTTTATCTTGGTTATAATTTCAGTAATAGCAGAAATTAAATTAACTGCCTTATCTGTTATCGTATACGGTGGAACATAACCTTTTTCGCTCATATTTCCCTCACTTCTTTATTAAATTTAGTACCCATTAAATTAATAGATTAACAATATTCACCACTTGTACCCAATTATACCGTACAAGAATATACAATGCTACTACTATTTACGTTCATCGTTGTCTTTCTGATCAATCACCTTCCGCCAAGTGACTCTTCCTTCTTGCTATTTAGCTTCAATATCAATTAATAATTGTCAGTAATATAAACAATAACATAGCAAAACAGAAGTGATAAATCAGAATTCATATATATTGGCATATAACACTTTGCGTTGAATAAATATTTAATAAAGGCGTCAGGGGGTTAAATTGATGAATAATGAAGATTTTATTAAAAGAAGTAGCGAATCAAAAGAAAATGATCTCGTAGAATATAATCAAAAAAATAGGCATACACTTGCCATTAAAGTTTGTTATGTTGTTTTATTTATAGAAATGATATGTCTGTTCTTTACAAAAGAACATAATTATGGAATATATGCGTTGTTTTTTGCTTTTAGCAGTGCTGATGGATTTGAAGAATATCAAATAAAAAAGAATAAATTCTATCTCTTAGCAAGCCTAATTTGCTTATTAACTGCAGCATTGGCATTATTCAATTTTATTATTGAATTAGTAGGCGCTTGAATGCCTACTAATTCAAGTCTTTCTCTCATTTGAGAATGCGGAGCCCTATCTATATTTATATTTATATTTATATTTATATTCATATTTATATTTCATTATATTTAATATTCTTGCCCTTAACTTTATCTGCAGGATACTTTCTCGCGTTCTTTTCAATTTTCATTTCTAAAGCATCTTTTAAATCAATGTGATTCATTTGAGCAAATCTTAATACAAAGAAAAACACATCTGCTAATTCTTCTTCAACATGCTCTCTCTTTTCCTTATTGCTCATTATTTCATCAATATCATCCATACTCTTAAATCTAAATATATCAAGTAATTCATTAGCCTCCGTTGATATACCAATAGCTAGATCTTTTGGATTATGGAATTGATCCCAATCTCTTTCTTCACAAAATGCTTTCACTTTATTTATTAATTCATTTACTGTAAAATCATTCATTCTCTTTTAAGCACTCCTTTAAATAGTCTGAAAGTCCCTTATCGACACAATACACGTAGCATCCCTTCATACCTCTTGTCATAAGAGTACGATAGGTATTCTTAATAATTTCATCAGCAATTTCGTTTGCCTTGTCAGGATCTTTTTTATAAATTGTTTTGATGCCTTTTAATGATTGATCTGTTTTTGCTCTCTTGGTAAAGTCGGTTACAATTTTACCATTTTCATATCTCATATCTTCACCGATGATTACACCTACATAATCAAATTCTAGACCTTGAGATGTGTGAATGCATCCAGCTTCATTTACGGATGTTTCATCGATAGCAAAGGTACTTGAATTACCTAAATTCCAACTGATTGCAAAATCATCTATCTTTATATCGTGGACACTAGAATCATTCTTTCCTTCTTTGATCCAGTTCCAACAGTAACCGGCTAAAATTCTTGACCGATTGCTATTCTTATTTCGTTCAATAATAAGATGTTGTACTTCCTTAGGTGAATCCATTATCTTGATATCATAATCAATATCCTTCATGTCATGATTTGCTGTTGGTCTTATCTCTAATATATCATCAAGCCATGCCAAATAGCCATCGGACCCGTTACATCGAAATTGAGATACTAACTCTTGGTAATATATAGTAGCTCCAAGTTCTGTAGCCCAATGTTCTATTTCCTTAATACTTCCAATGTCATTTATCGTTACACGCTGACTTTCATCGATGAAAAATACACTGCATTTTGAAGCATTTATAATTTCCTTAATCTGATTTTCTCCTAAATTCTGAAACATTCCGGATTTTTCGTTTAATCTATGCGCCTCATCAACTAGAATTGTATCTACACTGTTGTTAAGCGCCTCCGTATATATTCCAGATCCTTTGAACATATTGTCCACACTGCTTTTCTTAATATCACCTTTCAGCTTTTCTTTATAAACATTTCTTGGAGCGCTATTTTTTGAAACATACTGACAAAACTGTTCTTCACATGTTAGATTAGCTAACAGATTAATTGCTACAACCGTCTTTCCGGTACCAGGACCACCTTTGACTATTACAACTCTTTTTCTTCCGTCTTTTTGAGACTTCCTTGCTACCGATAGTATTTCCTCATATACTACTTTCTGCTCATCAATCATTATAAATTCTCTGTTTCCTTTCAACATTCTTGTGATAGAATCTTGAAGGCTTTTTGATGGCTTAATTTTACCATGCTCAATATTATATAGTAATTCTTTATTATCACCTTTAACAACACATCTTTTTATAAATTGTCTTAGCTTGTCCACCTGTCCCCTAGTAAATGCGGGTGCATCTTCTAAATAGACTGTATACTGTTCTTCGTCTAGTGGGTCATTTTCAGCTCTTCTATAGTTATGTAAATAGGAACATGGCGAAAGAATAATATTATCATTTTGAACCGTTTGATTATAGTCTTTTATGAGCATTGCATATGACCATGCTTGGTATGATGGGTGCACAACCTGCCTTATCGCATTGCCGGTGTAAGTTTCTACTAAGGCGTCTTTTCCCTTAATTGCGTTTATGTTATCCCACTGCTTTAACTCAATTATTACAACATTTCCTGTATTTTCTTTATCATACCCTGAAATGAGAAAATCAACACGCTTTGACGTCTGTGGTATGTTATATTCGATTGCTATACCTGCATTCGATGGAATTTCACTGTCATTTAGTACTTTGTACATATATTCTAGAGAGTTTTCCCACGACCTAAATTCATTTCTTGCAGAACGTCTATTCATTTTATGGTATATATTTTCTTCAATTTCAAATGCGATTGTATCTGCTTCTACGCTTTTTAGAAAATCAGTTTTAATTCCATCGTATACTAGCATATCGTTCCTTCTTTCGTTAAAAGCTTTTATTAATTCTCGTTTTATTAAATTAAAATAAGTATAATTTTGAAATTTATTCTTACAAAAAATTGTAGGATTTTGTTCTTTTTAAAACTTATATTTAAAACTTTGAATCTTGCCCTAGCAAGATAAAGGATTCGTATGTATTTTATAAATTATTAATTCCAATTCTTGAGATAGATTCAGCACTATTTTTCCGAATTTCATTTAAAATATCACTATTTAATCTTGCAATATATTCATGCGTTTCATGAAATTTTTTATGCTCAATGGTTACATACTTCGTATTAAAAATTAATACACAAATCTTATCATCAATATACAACTCGGGTGTAACATATACATGATTATAACCAGTTTTATCTTTTATCTTTTTTGTATAGCCAACGTCTAGCCATATATCTTTATTTGATTTAATATCTTTTACTTTTTCAAAACTAATCATATAGCCATATGCCATTCTAAGCATATGATTTTTATTTTGAGCATAATCACATTGCGGCGTTATGTCAATTTCAATTGGTCTCATTTTGTACTCGACTTTGCTTTCACCAAAATTCATCATGTCAATTTCTAGCTTTTTTTTGAAAGTGTTTTCATGTAAAGTTGCTATATTAAGCAGAACATCCGAATCTTGGATAAAATAAAATTTTCCTGGCAAATGATCCTCTTTATTACCACTTAAATTAACATTCATTAATGTGTTGAATCTAGCTCTAGTTTGAATATTAATCCCTTGCCTTATTGTACTCACTTGGTCTTCTTTTGAAAAATCTAACTTCCAAAACATCTTCATCTCATCTAAAAGTTCTTTGGAATTAACCAGCTCATAATATTGACTAACGAATAGTTCTCCTAAAATATTTAAAACGCTTTGCGTAGCTTCTTCTCCTCGTCTAAGTTCTGAATTTTCCAAAAAAGCAATTTGAGCTAAAATTTTCTCCATAGTATTATTATCAACTAACTTATTTTGATAACGTATTAATTTTCGCACTAGTTCACCTGATGATTTCATTGATTCATTTTCCCATCTCATAAGAAAATTGACCATATATTGGGGTTTAAGCTCTTCAAATAAAGTTTCTTCCAATCTTTCAATAGGATTTGACAAAAAATCTTTCTTATCTATTCCACAGACATACATTGGCAATGTTGTTTCATCTTCTGATAGCATCTTTAATAAATATTCACTAACTTTATCTTTTAGTGCTATTTCATTAGTCCATAAAACAATAGAATACGGTCCATTCTTTGTAGGTACTATTTTTTCAACAGTCGAGGCAAGTGTTGAGCATATAGTTGTTTCGTCTTGAACACCTTCATCTAATCTAATATCTAAAAAAACCAATCGTATATCATTTAGTTTTCTTATTTTATCTGTGATAATAGATCTTTCATAGTCATAAAAAATGTATGGAGCACCTTCGCTAGCTAGCAATTCAGTTAATGTAACTACTTCTTCATAATTATTATCTACAATAGCAATTTTACCAAATAGCGGTAGCATCTTTTGTAACCTCATCTTAACCCTCCCTAAAAATTAATGCAACAACAGCGCCACTTGCAAAATCATCCGGCAAATCTATATCATCATTATCTGGAAAAGCTATTTTTCCACCCATTGTTTCCATTATTGCACTAGCCAAATGTAAACCTAAACCCATACCATCATCTTTTTTAGTTACAAACGGCAAGATCAATTTATCCTTTGGTATTGCAAATCCTTTTCCATTATCTGCAATGATTAGCATTCTATATCCAGGCTCTGATTTTTCAATTGAGAAATATATTTTCTTTTTTTCAGTTCCATACTTCTCTAACCAATATATAGAATTATCTAAAATATTCATAATTGCACTTCTTACCAAACTACCTGCACATTTAATTTCAGTTTCATCATTAAAAATATTATTTATTATTTGTAAATCATGTGCCTTTATTCTATACTTAAATGTATTTATTGAAGCATCTACTAATCTTTGTATAGTTGTACTCTGCATTTTAGTATTTTTAACCAAGTCGGAATAACTGCTTATTCTCATTGTTAGATCTGTAACTAATCCTTTTATATGTTCAGATCCACCTTCTTGTACTACAGTTTTTTGCAATTCTATCAATATTTTATCTATCTCATGAATTACCATGCTCATATTAAGTCCCATACTAGAGCTTTTTAAATAAACTTGTGAAATTTCCAAATATTCTTTTTCAATATTTTTTAAAGAACTAATTATCTCCTTTTTTATTAACGGCTCTTTGACTTTTTTATCAACTGTTGTTATAAGTGTTTTGACTGAATCTACAACTGGATTTTTAAAACTTCCTGAATAATATTTTCTTAACTCAGCCTTATCTAACATCCTATCATTTTCAACACATGAAATTGCATATAATACAGCATTTACAAAGCACTTATATGCTGCATTTTCAATAAATCCTTCTCTACTTGTTTTTTCAATTAAATCTGAGCTTGCAAGCCTGTCTAAATATACCGCCCCAACTACTATTCTGCTACTTAATGTTTTAGCTGGATTGTTGATCCTACGAGCACCAAGGCCTAACCAGTCATTACCTTCTTCACCATATTCATATAGTCTTACATTGTCCCTATATATAGCAATTCCACCATTGTTTTTTAAGTAATCTTTAATCAATTTTTTATCTGCAGGAAACCCGAGGTTAAGAATATAAGAATCTAAATCAAAAATAAGTAACTCAATATCTATTTTACCAATTTTAAATGCACCTAAATCTATTCTCTCCTCTTTCTTCTTATCATTAAGATTAATGATAGGTTTTGAGGAATAATCATTACTTACTCTATGTTTTACTTTTCCCAATATATCCCATGGTAAAAACTCATATTTATACTCAATTATTTCACTATTTTCTAATGAAACATGAGCCTTGTATAGTGCCTTATTTTTCAATTCATCAAAGCTCATTAGCTTTTCTTTCCAATCATCATGATTAGTATTCACAACTACTGTAAATGAGTCATCTGATTTAAATGGTGAGTTTAAAGCCATAATGCTTTTATATACATTTCTAAACTCGCCTCGAGTCCATCTGTGCTTGATATTAGTAATTTCTAGTCTTGTTCCTGTTTTATTATCAGTAAAAACTACTGGTTCTCTTTCATAAACATTCACTTCTATTTCATCAAGATACTTTTCATTATCAAATTCGTTCCAATTTACTTCTAGAAAAACTTCACTTGAATTTTCACTTCTAGTTATTAAGCATATATGATTTCCTAATTTATGAGCACCAAATCGGCCTATTCCCTTCTCACCTAGTGGTATTCTTACCATATCTTTATACTTAATTTTTGAATTTCCAGCAGCATCAACTAACTTTTTCTTGTTCAATGTTGCAGGTTCCATCCAATGGTTAACAACAATATCCTTTGTCATTCCAATTCCATCATCAAGTATAATAATTTTACCAGCATTCAAATCCTCCAAATTTGATAATTCAACTTTTACATTTCTAGCAAACGCATCATAACTATTTTTTATAAGTTCAAGAATTGCAACACTTTCGTTTTTTATTAATTGTTCACCAAGTTCAAGCATTAATCTTGCACGTGGTTTAAAGTACACTCTGTTATCCATACCTACTCCTTTCTAGGTTCTGCCATCAATAACATCTTTTTTATAGTTTCAGCTATTCCTTTTGCCATCAATGGTGGAACTGCATTTCCTATTTGAACAAATTTAGCAGTCCTTGGCCCTTCGAAATAATAATTGTCTGGAAATGATTGAATTCTTGCTGCCTCTCTAACTGAAAGTGAACGACATTGATTAACATCTGGATGTATATAATAATGTCCATCTTTAGATATATGTGCTAGCATTGTATGTGAATACCCCATATCACCTTCAACCACCTTAAATCTATCTAGAAATGATGTTGTATTTTTATGAAATCTTAGATCTTGTGGTAAATCATTATAGTTTAGTCGTTTATGCCCATCATTCCACATTTCAATTGCCATACGATAAATTTTTCTATCTTGCTCTCTCAATTTTCTTGTTTGATGGTCTGTCAGAATATCATTTTCATTTCTTATTCCAAATCTACTCAAATAGTCATTTATTGGTCCAAACAAATAATTATTATTTGTCTCCCCCGGTTGAAGTGGTGGTAAATCTGAAAACAAATCGTTAACCACTGCATTATATCTTCTTTTTACGAACTTTGGATAATATAAATTTAAATCTTTTCGCCAACCTATTATTATTATTCTCTTTCTTCGTTGTAATACTCCAAAATCATTTGCATTAATTTCTTTAGACTCTATTTCGTATCCAACAGTTCTAAGACGTTGTTGAATTCTTTTCCACATCAATCCTTGCTTAGCAGTCAGCATTCCAGGAACATTTTCAAATACAAACATTTTAGGTTTATACTTATGCAAGAAACGAGCATACTGAATATATAAATCATTTCTAGGATCATCTATCATTTTTCCAGGGGCCGAGGCTCTACCAACTAATGAATACGCTTGGCATGGTGGTCCTCCGATAATCAAATCTACTTCCACAACCCCTCCTTCTTCCATTATATGATCTATTCTTTCAAAAATTGTCTTATATGTTTTATCTGAGATCTCTGTATTTATAACTGTTTCCAAAACTTGACTTGGAACTAAATTATATAATTCTTGCTTGGAAATATTACCAAGTAAGTAATTTATATATATATCCAATTTTTTCATCTTTTTTAAATAATAATAACAAGAACGAGTTTTTAATGTATCTGCTGCATATGTATTCATTTCAACATGAGCAATAGGGTTATATCTACATTGCATAAACCCTTCTGACAAACCTCCTGCACCGGCGAATAAATCTATAAAATTAATTACGTTTTTCCTATACATTAATTCACCTCTACAACTTTATTTTTTCTTTTATCTAATGGTTTTTTTGCTTTACATGGAACCAGCCAGAGATTCCCTTTTTTTATTGCGCCGTCAATTCTGTTTTCATTGCAATAAAATGTTACCATGCGGCTCGTTATGCCCCATTTTTCTCCAATTTCTTTGACCGTTAAATATTCCATATTACTACTCCTTTTTCAAATAATTAACTAATTATATTATATTTCAAGAACTCGAAATATACAATATATATTAAGTTGATTGATTTTATTATAAAACATAATCACAATCGTATACACCTCAATTACAACTTTTTACTCACAAATATCACAGAAATCTCACGATTAATATCTCCCACTTGTCTTTAATCAAACAGTACAATAAATTTTATTTCATAAAACTCTATATAAATAAAAATGCCAAATGACAATGTCATTTGGCATTTCAATAGTTCTAATCTTACTCAAACTCAATCGTAGCCGGTGGCTTTCCAGTACAATCATAAAGTACTCTATTAACACCCTTAACTTCATTTACAATTCTGCTAGAAACCTTACCAATTACTTCCCAAGGAAGTTCAGCAAATTCAGCAGTCATAAAATCAGTTGTAGTTACAGCACGAAGAGCAATTGCATAATCGTATGTTCTTTCATCACCCATACATCCAACGGACTGCATGTTTGTTAATGCTGCAAAGTACTGACCAATGCTACGGTCAAGACCAGCATTTGCAATTTCTTCACGATAGATTGCATCTGCGTCTTGAACTATTTTAACTTTCTCAGGTGTAACTTCACCGATGATACGGATACCAAGTCCTGGTCCTGGGAAAGGTTGTCTAAATACTAATTTTTCAGGAATTCCAAGCTCTAAACCAGCTTTACGAACTTCATCCTTAAATAAATCACGAAGTGGTTCAACGATTTCTTTGAAATCAACATGCTCAGGTAAACCACCTACATTGTGGTGACTCTTAATAACAGCGGATTTACCAAGACCACTTTCGATAACGTCTGGATAAATTGTTCCCTGTGCTAAGAAATCAACAGTTCCGATTTTCTTTGCTTCTTCTTCGAATACACGAATGAATTCTTCACCAATGATCTTACGTTTTTGTTCTGGTTCAGTAACACCAGCTAATTTATCGTAAAATCTTTGTTGAGCATTTACACGAACAAAGTTAACATCAAATTGAGTTGTGAAGACTTCTTCTACTTCGTCCCCTTCGTTTTTACGTAATAAACCATGATCAACGAAAATACAAGTAAGTTGTTTACCAACTGCCTTTGAAATCATAACAGCTGCAACAGAAGAATCTACACCACCGGATAATGCACATAGAACTTTTTTATCGCCGATCTTTTCACGAAGAGCTTTGATAGATTCATCTACGAAAGAATCCATCTTCCAATCACCAACGCATCCACACACTTCATATAAGAAGTTTCTTAACATCTTAGTACCTTCTTGTGTATGAACTACTTCTGGATGGAACTGTACTGCATAAAGATTTTTCTCTACATTCTGTAAAGAAGCTACTGGGCATGCATCGGAATGAGCAATAATGGAGAAACCATCTGCAGGTTTAGATATATAATCAGTATGGCTCATCCAGCAAATTGTATTTTCAGATACGTCCTTAAAAAGCTTAGAAGTAGTTTCTACTTCAATTTCAGTTTTACCGTATTCTCTAACAGGTGCTTTGGATACTTCACCGCCTAATAAATAAGTCATAAGCTGTGCACCATAGCAGATACCTAATACAGGGATTCCAAGTTCAAAAATTTCTTTTTCACAACGAGGTGCATCTTCTGCATAAACACTTGCAGGTCCACCAGTAAAAATGATACCCTTTGGATTCATTACCTTGATTTTCTCAAGACTCATATTGTAAGGATGCACTTCACAATACACGTTGCTTTCTCTTACACGTCTAGCAATAAGCTGATTATACTGTCCGCCGAAATCAAGTACAATTATCATTTCCTTATTCACGTTTGTTTCCTCCTACGTTATAACCTTATAATTAAAGTTATTATAACCAATAATCATATTTTGTATTTTACAACATTTTATATCAATGTTCTAGTCCTAAAATATTTTTTACTATTTGCATAATTTTGTTGCAGCAATTACCTATGTATTATACATTTTTCAGTGTTTTAGTACTAGTTTTATTGTCAAACTAAAATTTTAAACAGTATTCAGAAAGAAAAACTGTTCTATTGCACAATTTAATTGTATGCAATTAATTGATTAATTTTTTTCATTAACGCTGATTTCCCCTTGTAAACATTGACTTTTAAGTATTCTATGTTAAAATAAAGAGTATGATTTTATAATATTTTATGCTTATATTAATACTACCAAATTTTTTAAAACGAATCATAACCTATGATTAAGTTTTCTATTGCAACATATATTTTGGTATAAACTAATTAATTGATATAACGATTGGAGGCTTTTTTAATGAATCGAGTTGAACTTAAGCCAGGAGTGTATTCTGTTGGCGCCGTAGATTGGAACGTACGTAGTTTTCATGGTTATTCCGCAAGCCGTGGTGTAACTTACAATTCATATCTTATAATTGATGAAAAAATAACTCTAATCGATGCTGTAAAAGATGTTTTTGCCGATGAATTACTTGCAAGAATTTCTGATATAATTGACCCTGCTCGCATCGACTACATTGTTTCTAACCACGTTGAAATGGATCATTCTGGTGCAATACCAGCAGTTGTAAAAGCTGCACCTAATGCAACAATTGTAACCTCATCTCCAAGTGGATTTAAAGGATTACAAGCACACTATGGTAGTGATTTCAAATTCCTTCCAGTAAAAGCTGGAGATACTTTATCTATCGGTAAACGTACTTTACAATTTGTTGGAACACCTATGTTACACTGGCCAGACAATATGGTAACATATTGCCCAGAAGAGAAAATTTTATTCTCCAACGATGCTTTTGGTCAACATTATTCTACAACAAAACGTTTTGATGATGAAGTTGATTTAAGCATTGCAATATATGAAGCTCAAAAATACTATGCAAATATTTTAATGCCTTACGGTGCACAAGCAAGAAAAGCACTTGAAATCGTTAAAGGATTAGATATGGATATGATTGCTCCTAGCCACGGAATTATTTGGCGTAGTCATATTGATGAAATCATAAAACAATACGAATACTACTCAAACGATGAACCAGACGATGTAGCAATTGTAGTTTATGACTCTATGTGGCATTCTACTGAAAAAATGGCTTTTAGAATTGTAGAAGGATTCGCTAGAAAAGGTCTTACTGTTAAGTATTTCGATTTAAAAGTAAATGAAATGTCCGATATTATGGCTGAACTTTTAAAAGCAAAATACATTGCAGTTGGTTCTTCCACATTAAATAATCAAATGCTTCCAAACGTTGCAGCGTTCCTTTGCTACTTAAAGGGTCTTGCACCTAAGAATAAAAAAGCATTTGCATTTGGTTCTTACGGCTGGGGTGGCCAAGGCATTCCTTATGTAAACGAAGAATTAAAAGCTTGTGGATTAGAGATCGTTTTAGATCCTATCAAACAACTTTATATTCCAACTCCAGAACAATTAGATGAACTTGAGAATATGGTTGCTAATATCGAATAAAAATCTTTAAATATATTACATAATCATGCGATTATGAGTAAAAAGCCTTCCAAATTCAATGGAAGGCTTTTTATATAACAAAGTAATCACGCTGTGATAGTTACCCATTAAAGTAGTTCGTCAAAAGTCTTATAACTAGGCAATAACAAAGTCCATCCAAGTCCTTACAATTAATCATTATCGCAGTTCATCCAAAGTCTTATAATAAGACGGAAGAAATTCCTCCATAAATAACTCAACTTCAGGTAATTTCATTTCATGAAGTGCAGCTTCAATCGTTATTCTAGCACTATCAAACTCCGAATTCCCAGCTTTCTTTTCTTCAATACACTTAATAAGTGCAGACAACTTATCCGCTGCTTTTACAAGTCGACCTAAGTACTCCTCTTCTTCCGTCAAAAAGAATAACTTTTCATACTCCTCCCTAATATCTTCTGGAAGCATAGATAATAATTGATTTGCTGCATTCTTTTCAATCTCTTTAAAAGCCCCTTGTATGTCTTTATTATAGTATTTAATCGGTGTTGGCATATCACCAGTAATAATCTCTGTAGAATCATGAAACAAACCAATTAACGCAGCTCGGTCCGTATTAAGCTTATTCTTAAATCTTTTATTGCTTATAACTGCCAATGCATGTGCTAACATTGCAACCTCTAAGGAATGCTCACTAATATTCTCAGGATAAGAATTACGCATAAGAGCCCAACGCTCAATATACTTCATTCTAGACATCATAGCATAAAAATGACTCATACCATACCCTCCTAACATTTTCACTTATGTAATATCCAATACACAATATTACGCATTCTTCTTTAACTTCTTTCTAACCATCCTAGCCAGTAGCTCTAACATTTAATACTATTTATTATCCAATATACAACAACTGGTTAGGATGTCAACCTAACACCCTAACCAGTTCTAATAACTAATTACTTACTCACTTAAATATTTCTTTACATACTGACCAGTATACGATTTCTTATTCTTAGCCACTTCTTCTGGAGTACCAGTTGCAACCACTGTACCACCTTTATCTCCGCCTTCTGGTCCAATATCTATAATATAATCCGCTGTTTTAATCACATCTAAGTTATGCTCGATAACAACAACACTATTTCCACCTTCCACTAAACGGTGAAGAATATCAATTAACTTATGAACGTCAGCAAAATGAAGTCCAGTGGTAGGCTCATCTAAAATATAGATCGTCTTACCAGTACTACGTTTGCTAAGTTCTGTAGCTAACTTAATTCTCTGTGCTTCACCACCAGAAAGAGAGGTAGAAGGATGCCCAAGCTTTAGATAGGATAATCCAACGTCATTTAATGTTTCGATTTTACGCTTAATGGATGGAACATTTTCAAAGAACTTCACAGCTTCTTCCACAGTCATATTAAGCACATCATAAATCGTCTTACCTTTATAACGTACTTCTAATGTCTCACGATTGTAGCGCTTTCCACCACAAACTTCACAAGGAACATAAATATCTGGTAAGAAGTTCATTTCAATTTTTAGAATACCATCACCGCTACAAGCTTCACAACGTCCACCTTTTACATTAAAGCTAAAACGGCCTTTATTATAGCCATGCATCTTCGCATCTGGTGTAGACGCAAATAAGTCTCTAATCTGATCAAACACGCCTGTATAAGTTGCTGGATTGGAACGAGGTGTTCTACCAATTGGTGATTGGTCAATATCAATTACCTTATCCAGTTGGTCTAAACCTATCATCTCGCTATGCTTTCCAGGGATCACTCTGGCACGATTTAAATCTCTAGCCAAACGTTTGTATAAGATTTCGCGAATCAAGGAACTCTTACCAGAACCAGAAACACCTGTAATACATGTTAATACTCCAAGTGGAATATCTACATTGATATTCTTAAGATTATTTTCTTTCGCACCTTTAATGGTTAAGAAGCCAGTAGGTTCCTTTCTAACTTTAGGAACCGGAATCTTAATACGTCCACTTAAATATGCTCCAGTGATTGACTCCTCTACTTGCATGATTTCTTGTGCCGTACCAGTAGCGATTACTTCACCACCATGGCTACCTGCACCTGGTCCGATATCTACAATATAATCCGCAGCAAACATTGTGTCTTCATCATGTTCTACTACAATTAATGTATTTCCTAAATCTTTTAAATGCTTTAATGTCTTTAATAGCTTATCATTATCCCTTTGATGGAGCCCAATACTTGGCTCGTCAAGAATATATGCAACACCAACTAAGCCTGAACCAATCTGCGTAGCCAGACGGATACGCTGTGCTTCACCACCAGATAAAGTTCCGGTTGCTCTTGCTAATGTAAGATAATCCAAGCCTACATCAACTAAAAATCCAATTCTAGCTTTGATTTCCTTTAAAACAAGTTCACCGATTTTCATTTGCATCGGGCTAAGTTCAAGGTGATCCATAAACTCTTGTAAATCACGTATAGATAGCTCTGTTACTTCTGAAATATTCTTATCACCAACGGTTACCGCTAAGGCTTCTTTTCTTAAACGTTTTCCACCACATGCTTTACAAGGAGTCGTGTTCATAAATGTCTCGTATTCTTGTTTTGTAGCGTCAGATGCCGTTTCACGGTATCTTCTCTCAACGTTCTTAATCAAACCTTCAAAGGCAACATCATAAACGCCTTCCCCGCGCTGTCCACGGTAGGTTACCTTAACTGTCTTACCATCGGTACCATGCATAATCATATGCTGAATATCCTTTGGTAAATCTTTGTAAGGTGTATTTAAATCAAAATTATATTCTTTCGCAAGGGCATCCATCGTACAACGAGTGTAGCTTGTCTTATCTGTAACGGATTGCCAGCCAAGAACCGCAATTGCTCCTTCTGCAATGCTTAAAGATGTATCAGGAATTAATAGTTCCTCTGCAAATTCCATCTTAATACCAATACCATGACATTCTGGACACGCTCCAAATGGATTGTTAAAGGAAAATGTTCTTGGTTCTAATTCATCCAAACTTATACCGCAATCTGGGCAGGAAAAGCTCTGTGAAAAGTTAAGTGCTTCTCCTCCGATTACATCTACAATAAGTAATCCGTCGCTTAACTTAAGAACGCTTTCGATGGAATCAGAAAGTCTCTTCTCTATTCCTGCTTTTACAACCAAACGGTCAATTATGATTTCTATGTTATGTTTTTTATTCTTTTCAAGCTTAATTTCTTCACTTAATTCATATAAATTACCATCTACCATAACACGAACATAGCCACTTTTCTTAGCCTGTTCAAATACCTTTACATGCTCACCCTTTCTCCCACGTACGACTGGAGAAAGTAACTGAATTTTGCTACCTTCCGGTAACTTCATAATCTCATCAACCATCTGATCAACGGTTTGTTTTTTGATTTCTTTCCCACACTTTGGACAGTGAGGGATACCGATTCTTGCATAAAGTAAACGATAGTAGTCATAGATTTCTGTTACGGTACCTACTGTTGATCTAGGATTTCGATTGGTAGACTTTTGGTCAATGGAAATAGCAGGAGATAATCCTTCAATACTCTCCACATTGGGCTTTTCCATTTGTCCTAAGAATTGCCTTGCATAAGAGGATAAGGATTCCATATATCTTCTTTGACCTTCTGCATAGATCGTGTCAAATGCTAGAGATGACTTTCCAGAACCACTAAGGCCAGTTAAAACTACAAATTCATCTCTTGGAATATCAACACTAATATTCTTTAAATTATGTTCCTTTGCACCTCTAATTTTAATATAGTGCTTTTTATCAGCCATATTATTGTCCTCATCTATCTAATAAACTTTTATAAATCATTTAAAACTTAGAATAATTATCTCGTGATTATCCCTCTAGTTCTTGTATATGTTTCTTAATTTCTAATAACTTATCACGTAACTCAGCTGCAAGTTCGAAATTAAGTTCTGCTGCTGCGGTATGCATTTCTTTCGTAATTTTCTTAGCAATCGCATCAAGTTCTTTACGATTCATGGACTCTAAATCCTTATTGCCCATATCATACATTTCTTTCGCAACTTTCTTTGAAATAGTTATCAATTCACGAACTTTCTTCTGTATTGTCTGAGGGGTAATGCCATGTTCCTTATTATACTGATCTTGAATTTGTCTTCTTCGGTTTGTCTCTTGGATCGCTTTATTCATAGAATCCGTCATCTTATCGGCATACATGATAACATGTCCTTCTGAATTACGAGCCGCACGACCAATCGTCTGTATTAATGAAGTTTCAGAACGTAAGAAACCTTCTTTATCAGCATCCAAGATAGCTACTAATGTAATTTCAGGAATATCAAGACCTTCTCGTAGCAGGTTAATACCAACCAATACATCAAACACATCCATACGCATATCTCTAATTATCTCAGAACGTTCCAATGTATCAATGTCAGAGTGCAGATACTTCACACGGATACCAACCTCACGCATGTAATCCGTTAAATCCTCAGCCATACGCTTAGTTAATGTAGTAACCAATACCTTGTTTTTCTTAGAGATTTCCTTATTCACTTCACCGATCAAATCATCAATCTGTCCTGCTACCGGACGAACTTCAACCAATGGATCCAATAATCCCGTCGGACGAATAATTTGTTCTACTCTCTTTAATTCATGTTCACGCTCATAAACATTTGGAGTTGCAGATACAAACATCATCTGATTGATTTTGCTTTCAAATTCACCAAAGTTAAGTGGTCGATTATCTTTTGCTGAAGGCAAACGAAATCCGTAATCCACAAGGGTTGATTTTCTTGCCTGGTCACCTGCATACATACCTCTTACCTGTGGTATTGTAATGTGGGACTCGTCTACAATAATTAAGAAATCATCTGGAAAGTAATCAATTAATGTGTGAGGTGTGCTACCTGGAGTTAATCCAGCTAAATGCATGGAATAATTTTCAACACCAGAACAAAATCCCGTTTCACGTAACATTTCAATATCAAAATTTGTTCGTTCCGAGATTCTTTGTGCCTCTAATAGCTTGTCTTCACTTTTAAAATACTTGATACGTTCCTCTAACTCGATCTCAATGTTCTTAATGGCAGCCTCTAATTTATCCGGCGCAACTACATAATGGGAGGCCGGAAAGATAATCATATGTTCCAATGTATATTTGATTTCACCAGTTAATACATCAATTTCTGTGATACGATCAATCTCATCGCCAAAGAATTCAACACGGTACGCAGTATCTGAACTATTAATCGGGAAAATCTCAACAACATCGCCACGTACACGAAATGTTCCACGCTTAAAATCCATATCATTTCTTGTATACTGAATATCCACTAATTTTCTTAAAATCTCGTCTCTATCCCGAATCATTCCTGGACGCAATGAAACTGTCATGTTCTGATAGTCAATCGGGCTACCTAAACCATAAATACAAGAAACACTGGCAACAATAATTACATCTCTTCGTTCTGTTAAAGCTGCGGTTGCAGAGTGCCTTAATTTATCAATTTCATCATTGATTGCCGAATCTTTTTCTATATAAGTATCCGTTGACGGTACATACGCCTCCGGTTGATAATAATCATAGTAGGAAACAAAATATTCTACTGCATTCTCTGGGAAGAACTCTTTGAATTCTCCATACAGCTGAGCAGCTAGTGTCTTATTATGTGCAATAACAAGCGTAGGTCGATTCAATTTTTGAATTACATTTGCCATTGTAAAGGTTTTACCAGAACCAGTTACACCAAGTAATGTCTGAAACTGATTTCCTTCTTCAAAACCTTTCACAAGTTCTGCAATCGCCTCTGGTTGATCACCCGTCGGTTCATACTCCGAAACTAATTTAAAATGATCCATGCCTATCCCCCTATCCTCTATAAATCTATTTGTAATATCCACAATTTTCACGTAATCCATTCACTATCTTGATATTATAGCATACTAAAAATTAATATTCAATCCATTTTTCGAATGTTTGTTCTGTTTTTAAATCAAATAGGGATGAGGCAAACGCAATCATCGTTTACATCATCCCTATAGCCTTTGTAAAATAATAAATATTAAAACCAACGAAATCATTGATCCTATACAAATTATTCTTATATTAATTATTCTAATATTAATTATATTTATATTAATACAACTTAATTTACTTAAATTTAATATCGAATCCTAATCTACCACTGAATCCGATTAAACAAGCTGTTTCTCCACTAAAGCCGTAATAGAGTTATGCTCTGCTGCATTAAGAATGCCATCATGATCCAATAAAATAACCATTCTACCACCTATGTTAGCAACCGCTTTTGAATATGCAGTTTTCTCGCTTTTTACGATCACTGGTACTTCACTTAATTGCTTTTCCCCAATTTCTACGATTTCATGTACAAAATCTACTTGAAATCCAATTAGCATGCCCTTAGATCTCGTAACAATTAGCTGAGAACCATTACTTCCTTGCTTAGGCAATCCAAATTTAACGCGTAAGCTATAAACAGGAATGACATCACCTCTTAAGTTTAAGATGCCTAAGATATATTCCGGAGCATTTGGAACAGGTACAACTCCAGTGTATGTTTCGATTGCATTTACAAGCATAATATCAAAACCATACTCCTCATCCCCCAATTTAAAAATTACCTGCTTTGTTGCTTCCATATCTTCCTCCTCCTGGCCTTACTCTTTATTGTTGTCTGTTGTATTAATCCATTTTAAATAAGCATTAATAAATGGATCAATGTTACCATCCAATACACTAAGAGCATTGGCAACCTCTGCATTCATTCTATGGTCTTTTACCATAGTGTAAGGCTGTAGTACATATGAACGAATCTGATTTCCGAAATTAATATCTTTCACTTCTCCACGAATTCCAGATTCTTTCGCTTGGTTTTCTTCTTGCTTTTTCAAATACAATTTTGCCTTTAACATCTGCATTGCTTTGTCTTTGTTTTGAAATTGGGATCTTTCATTCTGACATTGCACTACAATTCCTGTTGGTAAATGAGTAATACGAATCGCTGAAGATGTTTTATTAACGTGCTGACCACCTGCACCACTAGAACGATACGTATCAATACGTAAATCATCATCATTGATTTCGATATCAATATCCTCTTCAATATCAGGCATGACATCGCAAGAAACGAAGGAAGTTTGTCTTTTACCAGCCGCATTAAATGGAGAAATACGAACCAATCGATGCACCCCACGCTCCGATTTTAAATGTCCATATGCATTCATTCCATTGATCTGCATAGTAATTGACTTATACCCGGCTTCTTCACCATCTAAAAAGTCAAGAATCTCAGTAGTATATCCTTTTTTATCTGCCCATCTTTGATACATACGTGCTAACATACTTGCCCAATCACAGCTTTCTGTACCGCCTGCACCTGCATGTAATGTAAGAATTGCATTATCTTTATCATATTCACCAGAGAGTAAAGTATCTAATCTTAATTCTTCAAACTCTTCGATAAAATGGTCCATTTCTTCTTGAATTTCAGGAATTAAGGTCGGATCGTTTTCTTCATAACCCATTTCAATTAAGGTTTTTATATCATCAAATTGTTGCTTGATGCCGTTATAATGAGCTAATACATCCTTTAAATTCTTTAATTCCTTCATATAAGCTTGTGACTTTTCTGTGGAATCCCAGAAGTTTGGTTCCTCCATGATTCCTTCAATTTCCTCAATCCTCAGCTGTTTATTTGCGAGGTCAAAGTGAATCCCTCACTTCGATTAGAGGTTTCTCATAGGTACCAAGTGTATATTTAAATTGGTCTAATTCAACCACTGCTCTCACCTCTTGTCATATAAATTTACACCTATTTTATAACAGATATTTTAATATATTTATTACTAACAAAAATGTTAGACTACATTAACGCACTTAAATAGAAAGTTGAAAAATATAAAATTTTTCAACTTCTATAAGTTCCGCTTTTAAATTCTACGCATTCTTTCCACAGCAGTATTTATATTTCTTACCACTACCGCATGGACAAGGATCATTTGGCTGAACCTTCTTCGCAGTTCTACGAACTGGTGCTTTCGCAACGGATTCATCTTTGTTTGTTCCAGTTACCTTAGCAACCTCTTCACGTTCTACTTTAATTTCAATACGAACATGCATTAATGCTTTTACTGTATCTTCTGCAATTGCAGTAATCATAGCATCAAACATATCAAATCCCATAAATTTAAACTCTGTTAATGGGTCCTTTTGTCCATATGCTTGTAAGCTAATTCCTTGACGTAACTGATCCATATCATCGATATGATCCATCCACTTACGGTCAATTACTCTTAATAAAATAACACGTTCGATTTCTCTTAACGCTTCTTTTTCTGGGAACTCTGCTTCTTTTGCTTCATAGAATTTTACTGCATCTTCTTTTAATTGCTGTAAAAGTTCATTCTTCTTCATATGCTTAAGCTGTTCACTTGTTAATTGGATTGGCTCAAGTGGAATAATAGGAAGAAGTAAGCTATTAAGTTCTACTAAATCCCAATCTTCAGGTATTTGATCATCACTAATACATGTATTTACGCAGTTTTCAACAGTATCTGTAATCATCTTAAAGATAGCGTCTCTCATGCTTTCGCCATCAAGAACCTTTCTTCTTTCTGCATAAATAATTTCTCTCTGATCATTATTTACCTGGTCATATTCTAATAAGTTCTTACGAATACCAAAGTTGTTATCTTCAATCTTCTTCTGAGCTTTTTCAATTGCACTACTTAACATCTTATGTTGAATTTGTTCTCCCTCAGGCATACCAAGAGATTTAAACATTGTCATTAAACGTTCAGAACCAAACAAACGCATTAAATCGTCTTCAAGTGAAATATAGAATTGAGATTCACCAGGATCACCTTGACGACCAGCACGACCACGTAACTGATTATCAATACGTCTAGATTCATGACGCTCTGTACCAATGATTTTTAAACCACCAAGTTCAAGAACACCTTCACCAAGCTTAATATCAGTACCACGGCCAGCCATATTTGTTGCAATTGTTACCGCTCCTTTTTGACCAGCATCCGCAATGATTTCAGCCTCTAATTCATGGAATTTAGCATTCAATACCTTGTGAGGTACATTTTTCTTCTTTAAAAGTGCGCTGATTTCTTCGGATGCTTCAATTGTAATTGTACCAACTAAAACTGGCTGACCAACTTCATGAGCACTTACGATGGCATCTACAACTGCCTTTAATTTCTCAGCCTTTGTACGGTAAACAGCATCTTCTTTATCAATACGCGCTACTGGACGGTTTGTTGGAACTTCAACAACGTCCATACCATAGATTTCTCTAAATTCTTTTTCTTCTGTAAGTGCAGTACCAGTCATACCACATTTCTTATCGTATTTGTTAAAGAAATTCTGGAACGTAATTGTTGCAAGAGTTTTACTTTCTCTCTTAACCATTACATGCTCTTTTGCCTCAATCGCTTGGTGTAAACCATCAGAATATCTTCTACCAGGCATAATACGTCCTGTAAAATCATCTACGATTAAAACTTCATCATCCTTAACAACATAATCTTTATCTCTCGCCATTAAGTTATGAGCACGTAACGCTAAAATAATATTATGTTGGATTTCTAAGTTTTCAGGATCTGCAAGATTTTCTAATTTAAAGAAACGTTCTACTTTTTCCACACCATCTGCAGTTAAAGTAACGTTTTTATCTTTTTCATTAACAATAAAATCACCAGTCTCTTCTACATCTTCTTTCATAAGAGCTGCCATTTTAGTAAGTTCTGTGGATTCACCACGAACCATTTGTCTTGCTAAAATATCGCATGCCTGATATAAGCTTGTAGACTTACCGCTCTGACCGGAAATAATTAATGGTGTTCTTGCCTCATCGATTAATACGGAGTCAACCTCATCGATAATTGCAAAATGTAAATCACGCATTACTAAATTCTTTTTATATATAACCATGTTATCACGAAGATAATCAAAGCCTAATTCATTATTTGTAGCATAGGTAATATCACAAGAATACGCTTCTCTACGTTGCTCACTATCCATGCTATTAAGAATACAACCTACCTTTAATCCAAGGAATTCATGCACTTGTCCCATCCACTCAGCATCACGTTTTGCTAAGTAATCATTTACAGTTACAATGTGAACACCTTTTTCCTCCAAAGCGTTAAGATATGCAGGGAATGTTGATACTAATGTTTTACCTTCACCTGTACGCATTTCTGAGATTCTTCCTTGATGAAGAATAATTCCACCAATAAGCTGTGTACGATACGCTCTTTGTCCAAGTGTTCTCTTAGCAGACTCTCTAACTACTGCAAATGCTTCTACTAAAAGATCATCCAGAGTTTCCCCATCCTTTAAACGCTTTTTGAATTCAGTCGTTTTATTTCTCAATTCATCGTCTGTCAGTTTCTCCATAGAAGGCTCTAAATTTTCAATCTTATCTACCAAAGGATAAATAAGTTTTAATTCTCTTTCACTATGAGTACCAAAAATCTTTGTAAAAATTCCCATGACGTTTTCACTCCTAACATCTCTTCATCGCTTTATATTAATCTATATAAACGAATCTTCTCGACTTATACTAATCTATATAAACGAATCTTCTCGCATTTTAATACCTATCTATTGTAACATTTACTATTCTACTATTCAACATAATTTTACTAATCTTTGATTTACAACAAAAAACTGACTCCTACGCATTATTTAAAAAACATATTATGCATAAGAATCAGTTCACTTAACTTATTCACTTAAATGATTAAACTCTAGAATTCTGGTTCAATTAATCCATAAGAATTACCTTTACGTTTATAAACTACATTCACTTCATCTGTCTCCGCATTACGGAATACAAAAAAGCTATGTCCAAGCAATTCCATCTGTACACAAGCTTCCTCTGTATCCATTGGTTTCATCGCAAATTTCTTCACTCTCTTAATGTTAATACTTTCATCTTCAGTATTATCATCATCAATAAATGCCTGATTAAAATTTATAGACGCTTGTTTTTGATCAATCAACTTATTTTTATATTTTCTTAATTGTCTTTCAATGATTTCTTCAACCATATCAATCGATACATACATATCATTGCTTACTTGTTCGGCTCGAATAATATTTCCCTTAACTGGAATAGTTACCTCTATTTTTTGTCTGTCCTTTTCAACACTTAGTGTAATATGGAGTTCAGTCTCTGGTGTAAAATATTTCTCTAATTTACCTATTTTTTCGTATATCGCACCTTTGAGTCCTTCTGTCACATCAATATTTTTACCGCTAATTATATAACGCATATTGCCCAACTCCTTCTCGTCTGAATTTAGCATCAATTTCTTCTGCTGTCACCATTATAACATAATTGTTAATTATCAGCAAGTATTAATTTTTATTATCAATTGTAACTACAAATTCTAAATATATCATCTATTTTCGGCATTAAGCATATCATAGCTCTAATTAGTACATGTCCTTACTAGCTTTCTTCTTAATATTCCCTATGATTTTACTGTCGAAGTATAGATAATCCTGGAAAACTTTTTCTCCTTATACTACTAGAATATTCTTTATTTCATTTATTTATACTTTAATTCGACAATATTATGACAATTGCCAGCATATTTCTATCTTTTTTCCGACAATAGATTTGTCAAGTACTTCTATTTAAAAAAATGGTCGTTTTAGTGAATTTATCACAAATGACAAAACAAACATTCGAACAGAAAATGATTTTCCTTAAACTACTAATGTGGTTATTAACTGTGGATAATGTGGATAACTTTGTGTATAACTTCTTTTGATTAGAAAAATAGGCTTTCTCATTGTGGATAACTTTAATACAAACTTGGGATAAATTATTGGCCATTTTCGAAATATAATAAAGCTTTTCCTCTATTTTGTGCATTATGTATAGATTGTACAATGTCAATAGGCTTTTTGACAACATCTAATTTTCCACCATTTTAAATATATTCCTACAATTATCTGAATGTATCAACAGCTTTAGTCAGTGATACCCAACATTATTTCCCTTATTTGTAAGAAAAAAGGACCACTGTAT
The DNA here is from genome assembly GCF_900078195.1 of Clostridium sp. Marseille-P299. Lineage (NCBI taxonomy): Bacteria > Bacillati > Bacillota > Clostridia > Eubacteriales > Clostridiaceae > Clostridium > Clostridium sp. Marseille-P299. The sequence continues at coordinate 131,618 of NZ_FJVE01000004.1, forward strand.
CTAACATACAGCAGTCCTTTTTTATGATAAATATGTTCCTATAAATTCAATTGTGTGAATAACTTAGCTTATTGTCGTATAACTTGTTTTATAAATATAAGCTTTTATTGCTACTAAATTAGCCAACGGAATTTAAATATCTCTCAACCGAAGTTATTGCATTCGCACCATCGGATGCAGCGGTAATGATCTGTCTTAATTCCTTTGTACGGATATCCCCTGCAGCGTAAACACCAGGTACATTAGTTTCGCACATTTCATCTGCGATAATATATCCTTGTTTATTGGTTGCAACTGTATCTACAAATAACTGTGAATTAGGAATCATACCAACCGCTACGAATACACCATCTACTTCAATTTCAGATTGCTTATTTTCCACAATATCACTAACTACGAGGCCTTCTACTTTCTCATTACCTTTGATCTCATCAACCACATGATTCCATAGAATTGTAACATTTTCAAACTGATTTAATCTTGTTGATAAAGTCTTAGCAGCACGGAATTCATCTCTTCTATGAATTACATATACTTTCTTACAAATTCTCGCTAAGAAAATAGCATCTTCTACTGCAACGTCACCGCCACCTACAACAGCTACGGTACGATTTCTAAAGAATGCACCATCACAAGTTGCACAATAAGAAACTCCCATGCCTGAAAACTCAGCTTCACCTTTTACATTAAGCTTTCTGTAAACAGCACCTGTAGAGATGATTGCTGTCTTTGCGTAGTGCTCGTCTCCATTTTCTAACACTACTTTTTTAAGATTATCCTCTACTGCGAATTCTTTCACTTCACCTATAATATGTTTTGCACCTAAATGATCACTATGTTCTCTAAATTTCATACCTAAATCAAACCCATTGATGCCTGGAAATCCAGGATAATTATCAACTTCATAAGTATTAATAATCTGTCCACCACTCATTGGTGCCTTTTCTACTACAATTGTATCTAACTCTGCTCTAGCTGCATATATGCTTGCAGTAAGACCTGCAGGGCCAGAACCGATAATCATTAAATCATGAATTTTTTTATCCATAACAATACCCTTTTATTAACCTGCCATTTAAAAGTTGAAAGAATACTATGTTTGTTACACAAATATATTTGGCAGACCTTTCTTTTTTATATTTTCCTTCAACCCTGCCTTTAAAATGTCTTATGAACATTCTGGCAATTAATTTTGTGAAGGTATTTTCCTTCACATCTTTATGTTACTTAGCGGCATCTTAATATAATTCAAAATACCTAGCTTACATTTTATTAAAAATGTAGTTATTTCCATTTATAACTGATATAATAATATTAGCATATAAAAATAAGCATTTACAATACTACTTATTTTATATGACGTCGCTAAAGCAATTTGACGGTACAGAATATGCACCTTTTTATTAGAAGCTATTATACAACTTCTAATAAATATATACGGAACTAATTAATGTTCCTATAGCTATTATAGCAAACAAATGACATAATATGCAAGGGAACATGTTCTTTACGATAATTTGAGTACAAAAGGAGGCATTTCAATGGACATAGCAGCGTTATCCATGAGCTTAAGCCAAGCAAATCTTATGCAATCCGTTAGCACATCCGTTCTTTCCATGAATTTAGATACCGTGGAAGAATCCAGTGATGCAATGATTAAAATGATGGAACAGTCCGTATCCCCTAATTTAGGGCAATCGGTAGATATTAAACTGTAAACATTTTAAAGGTTGTGTATAAAGAAGTAAGGTTTTCTATTATAAGGATTTAAAAAGATACTTGTATTTAAGAAGCTGAATTTATCTTCTTTTATCAATATCTAAAAAGTTGCTTATATTAAGAAGCCGAATTTATCTTCTTTTATTAATCTCTAAAAAGTTGTTTATATTAAGAAGATGGGTGTATCTTCTTTTCTAAATCTAAAAAAGTTGCTTATAAAAGAAGCAGAAATCATCTTCTTTTATAAGCAACTTTTTTCATTAAAATCTTTATTAATAATCTATCTTTCTAATCAATCTATGCTTTTATAATCCCTCGAACGATAAGTTCATTCAATACCATGCTTACAATACATATTGCCATCCCGATATATAGGGGTACAAAATACTGAAAGTTTTTCTTTGCAAAAAAACGTTCTTCACGGTCTCTGTGCTCTCTTTGGAAGATTGCTTTTACATGATCCCAACGATTTGCATTGATTGCTATGGTTCGATACACTAAGAAAGCTAAGATACCGCAAACTAACGCGATCACACCATAACTTGCTATTACACTTCCTAAAGTATAATCACTTACAGCAGCGCTAGCACTATCCATGATTTCATTGACATTAAAATTATTGCCACCTACTGCATTCTCAATCATTGTAATCATAGAACTGTCACCACTTGCTACTGCGCTATTATACATTTGTTCTAGATATTTTATAAACTTTGGATATAAATAAAGTAATACCACTGAATTTCCATTGATTATAAAATGGATAATCATTGTTGAAACAATAGAATCTGTAGCTTCAATTACAAAAGCAAACACAATTCCCATGGCAAATGCATAGGTAAACTGATTTAAATTTCCATGCAGAATACCAAATAAAAATGCACTTAAGAATATTGCAGCTAATTTATTATGTCTGGAATATTCATTATAAATAACACCACGGTATACGGACTCTTCAAATAAACAAGGTATGAAGGCAACGGTAAACAATGATATTAAAAACGGACTATTATCTGCAATGGAAGTCATAACATCTGTTGTTGTGTCTACAGCATACAACTGTGAAAGTGCATTAATAAAAGTCATAACAGGTAATAATAAAAAGGTAAATACAATGATTAACACAACATTAGCTGGTCGAACCTTTTTAAAACGAACTGCTTCTTTATACTTGATTCGACTCGTTATTAAATAAACTAGAGATGGGATAATAATAAGAAGCTGTGATACTATTAATAATTGAGTGTTTGTATGGACAAACTTCTCGAAAGGTATCAGACCTGAACTCGATATCATCATTATTAATACTGTACATAAAAATACATAATTGATTTTCTTAACTCTTTGCATATGAACTTAGTGAGACATATGGTTTAATGCAACATCTCTCACTAATACCTCCTTTCTTAATGAACAAAAATGTGCTTTATATATTCTCGTCATTTTTACTGACTTACGCAGTTCCTACCTCTGTATATTGAATCTATCTAAGGATTCAATAAGTCATTTGTCAATTATATCAAATTACTGTACTCTTTTCTACCAAAATGTAGATTATAAATATATATTTTTTTTTATAAAATCATGCTATAATAAAGGGAACCTGCATTATGAAAGGTATAATCTAAGGAGGCGATGATAGATGTACAGTTTTAAGAGCAGAGTAAGATATAGCGAAATCGCTCAGAATAGGTATATGGATTTATCTTCTATTATAAATTATTTCCAAGATTGTTCAACATTTCAATCGGAAGATATCGGACTAGGCGTAGATGTATTACATACGCAGAATCGTGTATGGATGGTTAGTTCATGGCAAATAATTGTGAATCGTTATCCAAAACTCGGAGAAAATATAACAGTAGGTACATGGGCTTATGATTTCTCCAGCATGTATGGATATCGAAATTTTATTATTTACGATGAGAATGGACAAGTTGCCGCTGTTGCAAATTCCATTTGGATACTAATTGATACCAATACAGGGAAACCTACAAAAGTTTTAGAAGAAAATGCAGCGCCATATGGAAAAGAAGAAAAATTTGATATGGAGTATGCTGATCGTAAAATCCCATTACCACAATCATTAGATCCGAAAGATTCCTTCCTCGTAGTAAAATCCAATATTGATACCAATATGCATGTCAATAATTGTGAATATATAAAAATGGCAGAAGAATATTTACCGGATGATTTTATTATTTACCAAATGCGCGCCGATTATAAAAAGTCAGCAGTCTTAGGTGATACCATTTTCCCATTTGTTTCTTATCAGGACAATTTATGTACTGTTGTATTAGCAGATGAATCCAAACGCCCATATGTTGTAATCGAATTTACACAAAGAAAGGACACATAAAAATGATATTATTAGGAAAAAAACAAACACTTCAAGTAGTGCAAACTACTGACTTCGGTGTTTACCTTGCCGGTGGTAACGAAGAAGACAAATATACGAGAAAGAAGAGCGTTGCTGATCTACCGATTAGCAAGGTACTACTTCCAAAAAATCAACTAAAGCCAAATACAAACATTGGCGATACTTACGAGGTTTTTATATATAAAGATTCCGAAGATCGTCCAATTGCCACAACAACGATACCTCCACTTGAACTAGATGGTTTTGCGCTTCTAACTGTAAAAGAGGTATCCACAATTGGTGCTTTTTTAGATTGGGGACTTGCAAAAGATTTATTACTCCCTTTTAAAGAGCAAACCTACAAAGTAAATGTAGGAGATTCCGTCTTAGTAAAATTATATATTGATAAAAGTAAGCGCTTATGTGCTACAATGAAAATTTATGATGTTTTACGTACAGATTCTGAGTATAAACGTGATGACATCGTTCATGGAACTGTTTATGAAATTATCGATGCATTTGGCGCATTTGTTGCAGTTGATAATTGTTATTCTGCTCTTATCCCTAAAAACGAACTATTTCATACCGTAAAACCAGGGGATCAAATAGAAGCTCGTGTGGTATTAGTTCATGAAGATGGCAAGCTTACCTTAAGCCTCCGTCAAAAAGCATATTTACAAATGGATGATGATTGCAACCTCATCTATGAAAAATTAGTAGCTGCAGATGGCTTCTTACCTTATCACGATAAAAGTGATGCTGAAGAAATTAAAAAAGAATTTAATCTTAGCAAAAATGCTTTTAAGCGTGCCATTGGTCATTTAATGAAAAATGGAAAAATTGAAATTATGGATTCTGGTATTAAGTTAAAATAACCATTCTGCATTTCATTGAATTATTAAAAGTATAGTATCAATATTATATTTTTAATAGGATTCAGATGTTATCTATTCTGTTAAGATAATCTTAAATCTAATGATCCAAAGTAAATACATCAGACTAAAAAAGCTGTTTTAACATAGCCTTTTATAAGTGTTCCACATAAGTATCGAAAATGGAACACTTATAAAATTAACTATGTCAAAACAGCTTTATTACTGATCTAAAAATCGCATTCTTGCACTATCTTTTAGATTCTTTCTTGCTTCTTCTGCGGGTTCTTTATAGATATTCCCTAATTTATTTAACATCTTGTCTTTGCAATTCTTACAAAAACGTCCAGTTCGAATCATGGTACCACAATTCTCACATTCAAGCCCAACCAAAGAATCATCTGAAAATGCCAATCTTTCTTCTCTCACCCATTTTTTTAATTGGCCGACGGAAACATCATTTTCCTCAGAAACTTGCTGAATACTAGCGCCTGGATTTTCATAGATATATTCTTTTACAATGGAATACTTATCGTCTAGTTTCTTCATACAGGCTGGACAAAGAGAGGGACCGCTTAAATAATTAAATAATTTACCGCATTCTTTACAATTTCTTACATCCATACTAACTCCTCCTTAGTAGCCCTTTCCGATGCATACTGTCATAAAATAAACTTCGTCTATTTCTATGTTTTTTAAAACCTTTGCACATACATCGATCGTAGCTCCAGTTGTATAAATATCATCGATAAGCATTACTCGTTTAAGTTTTGTATTTTCTCTTTTATTAAGATACTCATCTGATATTGCAAAGGCGTTCTTCAAATTTTTAACCCGTTCTTTATCATCTAAGAGCTTTTGTGGTGTTGTATATTTATTCCGAATAAGTATATTGTTTATCACAGGTATGTTCAGAGATTTTGATATACCATTTGCAATCAATTCTGCTTGATTAAATCCTCTTTGTTTATACTTATCATAATGAATTGGAATCGGGATCAATGCATCTGGCGCAATCTCACTTACCCATGCACCATATCTTAAAAGCAATTCTTCAATATAAAAATCTGCGTATTCTTTTTTTCCATGAAACTTAAATTCACTCATAGAATGTTTCATTGTTTCATCATACTCAAATAAAGAATATCCCTTCTCATATGAAAACTTCTTTTTCGTACAATCAAAACAATACTCTAATTCCTCATCCACAATCGCCTTACTGCATTTCTTACAACGTGGTTCTTTTATGTATATGAGTTTTCCCTTACACGAAGGACATATCTTGTTCCCTTTCGGTAAGACAATATCTGCACATACTGGACATCGCCTTGGATAAATAAAATCACATATAACCTCTAAAATACTCCCCATAAGCATTTTACTAATTATTTATCTTGAAATAATTTAGCTGGATACTTACCTTCTGCAACTAAAGAATTGATAGAATTAACTACAAGTTCTTTATCTTCTTTGTATGTTACACCAAACCATTTATCGTTTGTTTTTAATACTTTTACAGTAGCTCTTTCTTCACGTAGCATTTTACCTACTACTTCTGGAAGGAGATATTCTGCCTTAATCTCTTCTGCAGAAATTCCTTTTAGGAATTCAACAAATCCTGTTTCTAATTCATTAAGGAAGTTTGGTGTGAATCCCCACATATTCATAGAAACTGAGCTATTAAGATCTAATGTAACTTTCTCACCAGCACCATTTTTACCAACTGCTACATCACCTTCACGTTCAATAGCAAATGTTTCTTCAACGCTTGTTAAGAATTGATTGTCATCAACCTTGCAAACTCCTCTTGTTACAATACCATTATCACTTAATGTATTGCCAAGAACAAATCCTGCCATACAATAATTTTTATCGTTAGAACTTACATCTGCGTTTGCTAAATAATCATGTACTTTAACAAATGCTTCTTTTCCATAATAATCATCTGCATTAATTACTGCAAATGGCTCTTTGATTACATCTTTACAACAAAGAACTGCCTGTCCAGTTCCCCAAGGCTTAACACGTTCTTCTGGTTTTGTAAAACCATTTGGTAGTGCATCTAATTCCTGATATACATATTCTACTTCGATTTGTTTTTCAATACGATTTCCTATAATTTCTTTGAAATCTTTCTCAAGGTCTCGACGAATAATAAACACTACTTTGTCAAACCCAGCTTGAATTGCATCATAAATGGAATAATCCATAATGATTTCACCACTTGGTCCAACATGCTCTAATTGTTTAATTCCTCCACCATAACGGCTGCCAATACCTGCTGCCATAATTACTAATGCTGTTTTATTCATAATCTTTCCCCTTTGATTTATTTTGGAAAACATTCCTTACGGCTATTATACACCAATAAAAGTGGTTATGCACGAACTTTTTGGAAAGGCAGAAATAAGAGAATTAAAATATAACTTATCAGAAGTTATTTTTTATTTCTGATAAATGCATATTAATTCGTTATAAAATTATCTCTTATTCAATTCCTCATTCATTTCTTTAATTCTCTCGCTAAGCCCAGAATATCTCTTTTGTTCACTTTCATTGTCTATCATCGTCTGCACGGTATGTTCACTTCCGACTATTGTTACACAACTCTTAGCCCTTGTCACTGCTGTATATAATAAATTTCGATTAAATAACATCCTAGGTCCACTTAAAAGTGGCATAACAACCGCTGGATACTCGCTACCTTGTGATTTATGAATTGTAATAGCGTATGCTAATTCTAACTCATCTAATTGTCCAAACGGATATTCAACAATATGACCATCTTCAAATTCTACTGTAATTTGTTCTGCAAAAGAATTAATCTCACGAATAATTCCAGCATCTCCATTAAACACTCCTGTTCCACTATCTACAGTAATGCCATACCTACTCTTCTTCTCCCATGTGATCTGGTAATTATTTTTTATTTGCATTACCTTATCACCTTCACGAAAGAGTCCTTGACCATATTCTTTTTCCTTTTTATCATTGGAAGGAGGATTTAAGTATTGTTGCAGTACCTGGTTTAAACGATCCACCCCAAGCTCTCCTTTTCTCATTGGAGTTAGCACTTGGATATCAAATGGTGTTGCATTTACATACTTTGGCATCTTATCCCGCACTAAAGCAATCACAACTCCTGTGATTACATTTACTTCATTTCGCTGTAAAAGGAAGAAGTCCTTGCTCTTATTATCTAATTTTATTTGTTTACCATCATTTATTTTATGAGCATTTACAATAATGTCACTCTCACTTGCTTGACGGAAAATCTTAGTTAAACGAACCACAGGAAATGTATTAGACGCAATCATATCACGTAAAACATTACCAGGTCCAACGCTTGGTAACTGATTCACATCACCTACAAAGATAACTCTTGTTCCAACAGCAATCGCACGTAACAAGGAATGCATTAAACTAATATCCACCATAGACATCTCGTCAATGATAATTACATCTGTCTCAAGCGGATTTCCTTCATTTCTTTCAAATGCCATTCTACCGTCATTTCCATCCATTCCACCAGAAAGTTCAAGCATTCGATGTATGGTTCTTGCTTCATAGCCAGTAGTCTCTGTCATTCTCTTAGCTGCACGCCCAGTTGGTGCTGCTAATAAAATATCCATTCCTTCCGATTCAAAAAATTGAATAATCGTATTAATCGTTGTGGTTTTACCAGTACCTGGTCCACCCGTTACAATTAATAAACCATTTCTAGCAGCCTCAATGACAGCCATCCTTTGCATCTCATCTAGTTCAATGTTTGATGCACTTTCTATTTTACTTAACCTAGTTTCTATTTGCGTTTGCATAATATCATACTTAATATTAAGATCGCATAACATTCTTGCTGTGTTTAATTCTATATAATAAAAATTTGTACTGTAGATGCGTCTTCCTTCTTGGCTTTCTTTAATCATTATCTTCTTTTCCAAACCAAGAGCTATGATATGTCGATTTACAGTTTCAACTGGCACCGATAGCACTTCCACAGCCTTTGCTGCTAGTTCATTTTCTGGTAAGTAAACATGCCCATTTCCTGTGGCTTGCAATAAAGCATATAAAATACCAGCTCGAACACGGTAATCCGCATCACTACCTATCCCTACTTTAGCAGCGATTTCATCCGCTATTTTAAATCCAACTCCGCTTATGTCTTCGGCAAGTTGGTATGGATTTTCTTTGATAATATCATACATTCGTTCCCCATAACGGGCAACAATCTTAACCGCTAGATTAAGTGAAATACCATATTTCTGAAGAAATAGCATTGCATTTCTCATCTCACGCTTTTCTTGAAATTGACGGAAAATTTCTTTTGCCATCTTCTCGCTGATACCCTTTACCTCAGCAAGTCGTTCTGGCTCTTCCTCTATAATTTGAAATGTCCGTTCTTTAAATCGTCTTACAATTCTTGCAGCTAAAGCAGTTCCTATTCCTTTGATGGCTCCAGAACCCAAATACTTTTCCATGGATAAAATGTCTTCTGGCTCCTTGATTTCATAGCTCGTCACCTGAAACTGCTCCCCATACATTGGATGCGCTGTGAAAGAACCTGTGACCTGCACAAACTCTCCTTCATTGATAAAGGAAAAACTACCCACACAAGTAATTTCCTCATCATCGTTTACAAGACTTAGTACGGTATATCCATTTTCAGCATTACGAAAAACTATTTTTTCAATATAACCTTGTAAAACATCAGCCATAACTATACTCCTTGCTTTATCTATTAAATCTATAATAAGCTACATAAAACGAAAAATCAAAAGAGAGCTGCTGCAAGTTTTCTCTGCAACAGCTCTACCAACTATATCATAGAAATCTATTTCCCGTTGTGCGGCTATTATTGATTTCGTTTCATTGCTTCAAACAGCTGATTAGCGATTCCCAATTGGCCGCTTTCTGTAATTTGTTCTGCTACTTCCTCATATAACGTATCACCGAAATATGTAAGATACGTATTTTCATCTTCCTCACTACTTACCATAGATTTTTTCACTTGTTTTACTACCTGCTCTACTAGGTAAGTTTCAAAACTTTTGCATGATTCTAATAATTCTTCATCTGTTGCATTGGATAAATCTTTATTTAGTGTATTTTCAAGCTGACTCGTCTTGGAAGATTTCCCGGAACTTGCAAGTGTTGATGTATACAATGAATCTGATCCTATACTTATACTCATTATATCCTACCCTTCTCTAACGTCTAAGGTTGTTTGCCTGTTGTAACATTTCATCGGCTGCCGTAATTGTTTTAGAATTCATCTCATACGCTCTTTGTGCAACAATAAGATTAACAATCTCATTGGCTGTATCCACATTAGAGCCTTCTAAATAGCCTTGATGAATTTTACTTTTCGTAAGAGAAGTATCTTCACTTTCTAATCTTACTGTACCCGAATTATCTGTAGCTCCAAATAAGCTTCCAGATAATTTTTCAAGTCCAGCTGGGTTATTAAACTGAGCTAACCCGATTTTAATTCCCATATTCACAGTAACATTGTTCTTACTTGTATATGTTAAATTACCATACTCGTCCATATTGATATTACTATAATCAAGCTCTGTAACCGTAGAATCATCTTCGATGCCAGCGTCTTTTTCTGCTGCTTTCACATTATTAAGTGTTGCTGTTACTGTATCCTGTGAGAAAGTAATCGGTTCTCCCTTAGAATCTAAGACAGCGTAACCATCCGCGTTTGCAAGAGTAACGCCATCTTGACCAATGGATAAACCAAAGGAACCATTTCTTGTATAACCAGTTGTTCCATCGTTTAGATCAACCATAAAGAAACCATTACCTTCAATGGCCATATCCCAATTACTATCACTCTCTTGCAAAGAGCCTTGTGAGAATTGAGATACTATAGCAGTATTTCGAACGCCTAAACCTACTTGTCCGATGACTGGTTTTTTATTTCCTTCGTTATCTGTGGTTTTTGTTTGAATTTTTTGATATAGTAAAGATGCAAACTGAGCAGATTCCTTCTTATAACCTGTGGTTGCAATATTGGAAAAATTATTTGCAATTGTATCTAAATTCGTTTGTTGAGCATTCATTCCTGAAGCTCCGGTCCATAATGCACGCATCATATGTTTTTCCCCCTATTATACTTTACCAACAGAAGATACTGCTAATTCTAATGTAGTATCCATTGCTTGTATTATCTTTTGATTTGCTTCATATGCTCTTGTAATTGCAATAAGATCTACCATCTCTGAAACTACATTTACATTGGATTGTTCTGTGTATCCTTGTCTAATGGCTCCTGTTGCTTCCTTTTCCACTGCTCCATCAACAGCTCCATACATCGTATCGCCAAATTTTTTTAGATAATTATAATCTTCAAAATCTGCTAATTTAATTGTATCAACAAGTTGATTGTCCGCATAAACATTACCATTTAGATCAATTGCAACACTTCCGGCTTCCGTTGGAACTTGCAAGTAACCACTTTCACTAAGTAGATGATTTCCATTCACATCAACAATATATCCCTCTTTGTCCATGACAAATTGTCCAGCTCTTGTATACTTAGTACTTTCATTCCCTGCTTTATCTATAACACTGACAGAAAAAAAGCCCTCTCCTTCTATCGCCATGTCATAGGTTCCACTAGACTCCCTTAAAGAACCTTGGTTATAATCTGTATAAACCTCACCAATCTTAACTCCTGGTGTCATTGTACCAATCTGAGATTCTTTATATCCTTTGGATGCATCACGTACTTTAATCGTTAAAACATCATCAAAAGATTGGTTAGTAACTCCCTCACTTTTAAAACCAACGGTTGATGAATTTGCTAAGTTGTTTGAAATTACATCAAGACGCTTTTGCTCATTCTCCATACCTTTCCAGCCTGTATACAAGCCTCTTACCATAGCAATCTCCCTCCATCATCTGACCAAACCGCTGATTTCTGTATCGAATTAAATATCTTTATCTTATTAATTCTTTTTACCACTTAAAAACTCAACAAACTTACCAGTACCGATTGCTACTGCTGTCATTGGGTCTTCTGCTGTCATAGTCGTAATACCTGTTTTCTCTTCAATTAACTCTTCAAGACCATATAATAAGCAACCACCACCAGTTAAAACAATTCCACGATCAGCAATGTCTGCTGCTAATTCAGGAGGAGTTTTTTCAAGTACACTGTGCACTGCTTCTACAATCTGAGAAGTTGTTTCTTTTAGAGCTTCTTCAGTTTCTTCCGACGTTACAGAAATCGTCTTTGGTAATCCTGTTACTAAATTACGGCCTCTTACATCCATAGCAATTACTTCTGGTCTACGGTAAGCAGAGCCTATCTTAATCTTTATATCCTCAGCAGTACGTTCACCGATTAATAAATTATGCTTTTTACGCATATAGCGAACGATGGCTTCATCAAAGTCATCTCCTGCAATCTTTATCGAAGTACTTACAACAGTTCCACCTAATGAAATAACTGCAATATCAGAAGTACCTCCACCGATATCTACAATCATATTTCCACATGGTCTTGATATATCTATACCAGCTCCAATTGCCGCTGCAATTGGCTCTTCAATAATAGCTACATCTCTTGCACCAGCTTGATACGTAGCATCTTCTACTGCCTTTTTCTCTACTTCTGTGACACCGCTTGGGACACACACACTGATAATAGGCTTTCTGAAACGTTGTTTACCCACTGCTTTTTGTATAAAATATTTAAGCATTTTTTCTGTAACCGTATAATCAGAAATAACGCCCTGTCTTAACGGACGTACTGCAACTATATTTCCTGGTGTTCTACCTAACATCAATCTTGCTTCTTCACCAATTGCCTTAATTTTATTTGTATCTCTATCAAATGCTACTACAGATGGCTCCTTTAAAACTACACCTTTTCCTTTTATATAAACTAAGACACTTGCAGTTCCTAAATCAATTCCGATATCGCTTCCCAACATCTGTGTATCTCCTTTCAAAAATGCCTACAATATATGTTCTATTTTATTTCGTTATTTTTGTCGTTATATTAAGTTTAAACATACTCTATTATATTATAAACATATTTCATGAAATTTTCAAAGGAAATTTTCAAAACCTTTCCTAGAGATTGGAAATTCGACATTTTTCATCATAATGCATCAGCAAATGCGAATTCTTCTAGCAATTTATATGGTGAAAGAACTTAAATTACTTTACATGTATACTATATCGACTAAAATTTTATTTTCATAATACAATGCACTGATTTTTTTTCTAACTCTTTTCTCATATCTAAGATCACTGTTACTTTTACGACATGTTTCAAAATGTGCGTATGCACACTTTATGCGTAAAATTTTTTTAGTGTTCATTTTATTATAACATTAAAAAAACCTCTCACTAAAAAGTGAGAGGTTTTATCCCGCTACGACACAAAAATTAATATAAAATTAATTTAAAAATTATTCAATGATAGATGCAACCTTACCGGAACCTACTGTACGTCCACCTTCACGGATAGCAAAGCCAAGACCTTGTTCCATAGCGATTGGGTGAATTAATTCAATAGTCATTTCGATGTTATCACCAGGCATGCACATTTCTGTACCTTCTGGAAGATTAACAACACCAGTAACGTCTGTAGTTCTGAAATAGAACTGTGGTCTATAGTTGTTGAAGAAAGGAGTATGACGTCCACCTTCATCTTTAGTTAAAACGTAAACCTGAGCTTTGAATTTCTTGTGGCAAGTGATTGAACCTGGTTTACAAAGTACCTGACCTCTTTCGATGTCTGTTCTTTGAACACCACGTAATAAAGCACCGATGTTATCACCAGCTTGAGCTTCATCAAGAAGTTTACGGAACATTTCGATACCAGTAACAACTACTTTACGAGTTTCATCTTTGATACCAACGATTTCAACTTCGTCTGCGTTATGAAGAACACCACGTTCAACACGACCAGTTGCAACAGTACCACGACCAGTGATAGAGAATACGTCTTCTACTGGCATTAAGAAAGGCTTGTCAGTCTCTCTCTGTGGATCTGGAATCCAGCTGTCAACAGCGTCGAATAATTCAAGGATCTTATCTCCCCATTCGCTGTTTGGATCTTCAAGAGCTTTAAGAGCAGAACCTTGGATAACTGGAGTTTCATCACCAGGGAATTCATACTCAGTTAATAAGTCTCTGATTTCCATTTCTACTAATTCAAGTAATTCTGGATCATCAACCATATCACATTTGTTCATGAATACTACGATGTAAGGAACACCAACCTGACGGGAAAGTAAGATGTGTTCTTTAGTCTGAGCCATAACACCATCAGTTGCAGCAACTACAAGGATAGCACCATCCATCTGAGCAGCACCAGTGATCATGTTCTTTACATAGTCAGCATGGCCTGGGCAGTCAACGTGTGCATAGTGACGATTTTTTGATTCGTACTCAACGTGAGAAGTAGAAATAGTGATACCTCTTTCTCTTTCTTCTGGAGCCTTATCGATCATATCGAAAGCAACTGCTTGACCAGTTCCTAATCTGCTGTTAAGTGTCTTTGTGATAGCTGCTGTTAATGTAGTCTTACCATGATCTACGTGACCGATTGTACCAATGTTACAATGTGGTTTGTTTCTTTCAAACTTAGCTTTAGCCATTTTAAAACGTCCTCCTTTAATTTCGCTCTTTGAGCGCATAATTAATCTTTATAATTGATATCATTCAATCTATTCGAAATGATATTCTTGTGCAGTGTTAAAACTTAAGTAAAATTAGCGAGAATACTAACAAACTGCACCTGCTTTCTGCATTATGGCAGAATAAGCGCCTTATAGCCCAATTATATTTCATAAGTAAAATATTTTCAAGCTAAAAATAAGGTTTTTTCTATTTTTTTATCAGGAGTTACCATAGTAACTCGTTGTTACTATGGACAACTCCCTTATAAAATTCATTATTACCAAAAATGTAATAATTTATCTTAATTATTTATTTGCAAGTATTTTTTCTTGAACGTTCTTTGGAACTTGTTCATAAGTGGAGAAGAACATAGAATAAGCACCACGGCCCTGTGTCTTAGAACGAAGTGTTGTTGCGTATCCAAACATTTCAGATAGTGGAACGAAACCACGAATTAACTTAGTTCCGTTGATATCTTCAGATCCTTCGATACGTCCACGACGGGAACTAATATCACCGATAACATCACCCATGTACTCTTCTGGAACAGTAACTTCAACTCTCATGATTGGCTCAAGTAAAACGGCACCTGCTTTATGCATTGCATCTTTAAATGCCATAGAACCAGCGATCTTAAATGCCATTTCGTTAGAATCGACTTCATGGTAAGAACCATCGTAACAGTCTGCACTAACACCAAGAACAGGGAATCCTCCAAGGATACCACTCTTCATAGCATCTTCAATACCTGCTTGAACAGCTGGGATATATTCCTTAGGAATAGCACCACCAACTACAGAGTTTTTAAATTCAAATGTCTTTTCACCGTTAACATCCATAGGTGCAAAACGAACTTTACAGTGACCATACTGTCCACGACCACCAGACTGTTTTGCATATTTACTATCGATATCAACTTCTCTTGTGATACCTTCTTTGTATGCTACCTGAGGAGCACCAACGTTAGCTTCTACTTTAAATTCACGAAGTAAACGATCTACGATGATTTCAAGGTGAAGTTCACCCATACCAGCGATGATTGTCTGACCAGTTTCAGTATTAGTAGATACACGGAAAGTAGGATCTTCTTCTGCAAGTTTTGCTAAAGCTTCACCCATCTTATCCTGTCCAGCCTTAGTTTTTGGCTCGATAGCGATATCAATAACTGGTTCTGGGAATTCCATAGACTCTAAGATAACAGGAGACTTTTCATCACAGATTGTATCACCAGTTGTTGTAAATTTAAGACCAACAGCTGCAGCAATATCACCAGCATAAACTTTTTCAAGTTCTTCTCTCTTATTTGCGTGCATCTGAAGGATACGTCCTACACGTTCTTTTTTACCTTTTGTTGCATTTAATACATAAGAACCTGAATTTAAGGAACCAGAGTAAACTCTGAAGAATGCAAGCTTACCTACGAATGGGTCAGCCATGATCTTAAATGCTAATGCTGCGAAAGGTTCATCATCAGAAGATGCTCTATGAACTTCATTACCATCTTCGTCTACACCCTTAATATCAGGGATATCAGTTGGAGCTGGCATGTATTCAATAACAGCATCAAGTAATTTTTGGATACCCTTATTCTTGTATGCAGTACCGCAAAGTACAGGAATAATAGCTACACTAATTGTTGCTGCTCTAAGAGCTTTCTTTAATTCTTCATTAGAAGGTTCAGTTCCTTCTAAGTATTTTTCAAGCAATTCATCATCTGTTTCACAGATAGATTCAATCATTGCTGCTCTATACTCTTCTGCTTGATCTTTTAAATCATCAGGGATTTCTGTAACTTCAATCTTATCTCCCTTATCATCAAGATAAAGGTATGCTTTCATTTCGAAAAGATCGACAACACCCTTAAATGTGTCTTCTTTACCAATTGGTATTTGGATAGGCACTGGGTTTTTACCTAATCTATTTCTAATCATGCTTACTACGTTGAAGAAGTTTGCACCAGAAATGTCCATTTTGTTAACGAATGCAATTCTAGGTACGTTATATTTATCAGCCTGACGCCATACAGTTTCAGACTGTGGTTCTACACCGTTCTTAGCACAAAAAACACCAACCGCACTATCAAGTACACGTAATGAACGCTCAACTTCAACAGTAAAATCTACGTGGCCAGGAGTATCAATGATATTGATACGGTTTTCTAAAGCGCCAGGTAACTTCTTGTTTTCAAATTCTTGAGTCCAGTGACATGTCGTTGCGGCGGAAGTGATTGTGATACCTCTTTCCTGTTCCTGCTCCATCCAGTCCATTGTTGCAGTTCCTTCATGAGTATCACCGATTTTGTAGTTAACACCAGTATAGTATAAGATACGCTCTGTAAGAGTTGTCTTACCAGCATCGATGTGAGCCATGATACCGATGTTTCTTGTTCTCTCTAAAGGATATTCTCTTCCAGCCAAGGATTTTTCCTCCTTACATAATAATAAATCGTATTTAATATAAACAATTTATTCAAAATTTATTAACGACTACAAAGTTAAGTTTACTTAACTAAAAGGATTTGACCGCATTACACAACCCAAACCCTAAAAAGATATTGCATAATCTGCCAAAGGTAGTGTGCAAATGCAAAAGCATTTGCATACACATTCTTTGATTATTATCAACGGCAATGAGCGAAAGCAAACGCTTTTGCTCGCACATTTCTCGTTGATTACCAGCGATAGTGTGCAAACGCTTTGTTTGCTTCTGCCATTTTGTGCATATCTTCTTTTCTCTTTACAGCGGAACCAGTGTTAGCAGCTGCATCAAGGATTTCTCCTGCAAGTCTGTCAACCATAGTTTTTTCGCCTCTCTTACGAGAAAATAAAGTTAACCAACGAAGACCTAATGCCTGTCTTCTATCTGGTCTTACTTCGATTGGTACCTGATATGTTGCACCACCGATACGACGAGCTTTAACTTCAAGTACTGGCATGATGTTATTCATAGCCTCTTCAAATACGTCCATTGCTTCTTTACCGGACTTCTCTGCTACTTTTTCAAATGCGCCGTATACGATTTTTTGTGCAGTACCCTTCTTACCATCTAACATGATGTTATTGATTAACTTAGTAACAGTCTTATTATTGTAAATAGGATCTGCTAATACATCTCTTTTTTGTATATGTCCTTTACGTGGCACGTTGCTTCCCTCCTTAATATCGATTGCTTTAAGCAATCATTAATTCTACGGTACTCACATTACTGTGTTCATGCTCAGCTTAATATCTATTTTCAAATCGAACCTTCTGCAACCACACAGATAAAGTGTTTTCTTCGAAATAAAAAATTAACCCGGCATTAATCATAGCTTAAATTACTAAACTACTGCTTAGCTTTTGTTTATGCTACTAAAATTAGTAATGAGTTATTATTTTGCGTCTTTAGGTCTCTTAGCTCCGTATTTGGAACGAGCCTGTCTTCTCTTAGCAACACCTGCTGTATCAAGCGTACCTCTGACGATATGGTATCTTGTACCTGGAAGGTCCTTTACTCTACCACCTCTGATCAATACAACGCTATGCTCCTGAAGGTTATGTCCTTCACCTGGGATATAGCTTGTTACTTCGATTCCGTTTGAAAGACGAACTCTGGCGATCTTTCTAAGAGCTGAGTTTGGTTTCTTAGGAGTCTGAGTTCTAACTGCTGTACATACACCTCTTTTTTGTGGTGATGATGTGTCTGTTGCTTTCTTGCTTAAGGAGTTAAATCCTCTCTGTAACGCTGGAGCAGTAGATTTTTTCTCCATTGTCTTTCTGCCTTTTCTTACTAACTGATTAAATGTTGGCATTAATTTTTCACCTCCTGATAAAAATTCGATGTTACGTGGTTGCAATCATGCATTTACTGCACGCAGAATCGATTATACTGCTTAAATCCATCATTGTCAAGGAGGTTTTTGTAGAATTGAAAGTAAGATTTTAGAAATATTAAATAAAAATAGAAAGAGGAAAGTCGATAATCAACTTTCCTCTTTATTACTCTAATTTATTAATTATTATGATCAATATCTATGAATTTTATAATAATCTATATTAAATTTTTTTAGATTAAATCTTTTAGATTAATTTTTTTTTAAATATACTTCATCAACCAATGTAACGAGTGCTTTAAATTAATGTACTTAAATAATTTGTTATGTACCCTATGATGATTCATAGTTCAATATACCGGACCCCTATTTATCAAAACACGTATGGTTGTAACCATTTATTTATAATATGTACATTTATTTAAAACAAATATTAATTATGAATCACCACTTTCACTTTTATATTTTACATTTGAAAAATTCATGTCCATGCCCAATGGAATCACCTCTTTCACTTTCGTATGTATATTCTCAATGTCTATTTCCAATGGAATCATCTCCATTTCTATTTGTTTTCTTTTTGATATCTGTATTATATTATATTTATTCTTATTTGTCAATACATTTTAAAATAAATTATTAATTATTTTATTAACTTGTATATTAATAGAAAATTAATTATTTATTATAATTTATTACTTGATTTGTCTGATAACTTTATTTACCATCTTCTTTACTACAATTCCTTATAGTTCTCAATAATTCACATTGTTTCTTTCTTTATAATATAGTAAAATTAATCTACCTTATTATAGGAAGAAACAAATTGCATAATTAATAGAGGGCTTCCCCTATAAATAATACATAAAAGGTAAATATACATATTAGTCACCTTTTCAGCTATAGTTAAAACTAGAGTTTTGAATCCTTTTCATAATTAAAGT
Organism: Clostridium sp. Marseille-P299; assembly: GCF_900078195.1. NCBI lineage: Bacteria > Bacillati > Bacillota > Clostridia > Eubacteriales > Clostridiaceae > Clostridium > Clostridium sp. Marseille-P299. The sequence goes on from NZ_FJVE01000004.1 coordinate 150,968, forward strand.
AATTATAATCAAATATGAATCATATCTTTCAACAAAGATGTTAATTAAGAAACCCAAAAGTAAATTTACTGTTTCATTTTGTAAAATTTAAGAATCACAATTTGAAAGATTTTATTCCAATTGGACAGTATATGTGATATAATGCTAATTGGTGACTTTTTTGCCCGAAACAAAAGTACTGGAGGTCCATTACATGGAAGAACAAGTAAGCATCTTTGAAGCACGACTAAAAGAGTTGGTTTCCTTTGCCAACAGTAATAAAGGCGTAATCGAAGTAGATAAAGTAAATGACTTTTTCAAAGAATTAAATCTGAACGTTAGACAGATTGACAAAATATATGAGTATTTAGAAGCACATAATATTGTAGTCCTAAATCCTACGGACGATGATGAACCAAACGATGATGTTCTTTTAGAATTGGAAGAAGATTCTGAGGTATTAGCCGATGCAGAAGATTTATCATCAATGGCTTCAGCAATGTCTGATGACCCTGTAAAACAATATTTAAAAGAAATTGGTAGCTATCCTCTTCTTTCAGTTGCTGAAGAAATTGAACTAGCTAAAAAAATTGAAGAAGGCGATGAACATGCAAAACGAATTCTTGCTGAATCTAACCTTCGTTTAGTAGTTAGTATTGCCAAACGTTATGTTGGTAGAGGATTATCTTTCCTTGATTTAATTCAAGAAGGTAACTTAGGTTTAATTAAAGCAGTAGATAAATTCGATTACAACAAAGGATATAAGTTTAGTACTTATGCAACTTGGTGGATTCGACAAGCGATTACAAGATCTATTGCCGATCAGTCACGTACCATTCGTATTCCAGTGCATATGTCTGAAGTAATTAATAAGACATATCGTGTATCCAGAAATCTTTTACAAGAATTAGGTCGTGAGCCAAGTGAACAAGAACTTGCAGATGCAATGAATTTACCTATTGAAAAGGTACGTGAAATATTAAAAGTATCCGCAGATCCAATCTCTCTTGATACTCCAATTGGTGAAGAGGACGATAGCCACCTTGGAGACTTTATTAAAGATGATACAATTATGGGTCCTGAAGATGCCGCATCTTATGCTGTTCTACAAGATCAAATTGCAAAATTACTCGATACATTAACCGAGAGAGAACAACGTGTTCTTATTCTTCGTTTTGGTTTAAAGGACGGTAGAAGTCGTACTCTTGAGGAAGTAGGAAAAGAATTTAACGTTACTCGTGAGCGTATACGTCAGATTGAAGCGAAAGCACTACGTAAGTTAAGACACCCTAGCCGTGCTAGAATGTTAAAAGGTTATGAGTTAAATTAATAAGATGATTTATTAAATCTCGTTGTGCATTACACTTTTCTTATCAATTGTATAGTAAAATAAAAACATAAAATCTATGTTTATTGTTTTACAAGAAAGAGGATATTATGAAACGAATTGCACTTATGTTCATTAGAAGTTTCTTTCAACTTCCTATTTGGCTTTTTCAGCTTTTCAGACTATGCAACATAGATAAATATGATCGTTTTACAAGATATGCTTTTCTCCATAAGTTAACGCCAATTGTAAATAAACGTGGACGTGTAACCATTGATTGCCATGGCATTGAAAACCTTCCAAAAGAGACAGGCTATATTATGTTTCCAAATCATCAAGGATTATTTGATGCCCTTGCTTTTGTAGAAACTCACGAACGTCCTTTAGTTACCGTAATGAAGAAAGAAGTAAAAGATATCTTTTTACTCCGTAATGTTATTTGCCTTTTACAAGCAGAAATCATTGACCGTGAAGATATTAGACAATCCATGACTGTAATTAAAAACATGACGAATCGTGTTAAAAATGGTGAGAACTTCTTAATTTTTGCAGAAGGAACTAGAAGTCGTAATGGCAATCAAATTGGTGAGTTTAAAGGCGGAAGTTTTAAAAGCGCCATGAACGCTAGGTGTCCTATTGTCCCTGTTGCAATTATCGATTCATATAAGGCTTTTGATACAAATTCAATTAAGCCTTTGACAGTACAGATTCATTACTTAAAACCTCTTTATTATGAGGATTACCAAGGTATGAAATCCACTGAAATTGCTGAACTTGTAGAGAATATGATAAAAGAAACTATTGCTAAATTTGAGAATAAATCCAACCTTTAAAATATGAAGAGGGTGTCGCATTAATAAAACATGCGGCACCCTCTTTTCATTTTTTTAAGTTCTCATTTTCCTAAGTTTTCATTTTTCTTAGCTTTACATTTTTCTATAACGCAGATAATAATATTCTTTCGCAAAGTTCTTCATAGTTTATACCTACTACTTTAGCCTCCTGCGGTAATAGACTCGTAGGGGTCATACCAGGCAAGGTATTTGCTTCTAAAACAAAAACTTCGTCCTTATAATTTGTCATTAAATCAACTCGCGAATAATAACCTAGTTGCAATGTCTTGTGTACGTTCAACGCTATTTCTTCTAATTTTTCTTCTAACTCTTTGCTTATATTTGCTGGACAAATCTCAGATGTTAATCCCGCTTCGTACTTATTTTTATAATCATAAAAACCACTCTGAGGAATTATTTCAATTGCAGGTAATGTTTTTGAATCTAGAATTCCTACCGAAAACTCTCTTCCTACAATCATCTCTTCTATTATTACATGCTCCTCATAATGTCTTGCCTCCGTGAGCGCCTGGATTAATGCACCTTGATTCTTTACTATTTTAACTCCTATACTAGAACCACAACTTGCAGGTTTTACAACGCATGGATAACCTATAAGTTCTTCAACTTTATCCACATTAGTATCACTTTCTTTCAAAGATATCCACTTGGGTGTTTTTATGCCTTCTTGTGTAAGTAATTGTTTTGTTACTCCCTTATCCATAGCTAGTATGCTACCTAGGTATCCACTTCCTGTGTAACGTATACCCATTAGATCAAACACTGCTTGTAACTTACCATTCTCACCAATTGAACCATGTAATGCCATAAAGACAACATCAACCGATTGGCATAATGAGAGAACACCTTTACCAATCATCGAAAAGTTCTGAGTGCTACTCTCGTTTGTTAAAAAAATTGTTTCTTTTGTTTGAATTTCATGATGATATCGTTTTGATGATTCTTTACTTAGAAATAAATCCTCCATTGACATTTCATCTTCGATATCTTTACTTAGATCCCATAAGATTACACGATGACCATTCTCAATTAAAGCATTGGCAATTAAACTGCCTGAACACAATGAAACTTCTCTTTCTGGGCTATATCCGCCTGCAAGCACAACTATCTTCATAATAACCTCCACGCTGCTGTTAGGTCTTTGCTAACATACTCTTTCATATATTATAAAGAGCATTTTATAATTTAGATATTACGTAATGTGCTTCATATGTTGTAAAAAGTGTCTTATTATTGAAAAAGGCATACCAATAATCCTAGTCAATTGCTTAATAATAGTAAAAGGGCCTGACGTTTGATGATGTAGCCCAATAAGTTAAACTTTATGGGGGTGCATCATGACACGCCAGACCCTTTTTATACTTCTACATTAATTAGATAATTTATAAATATTCTTATCTTCTATAAATGAATTTGCATTATATAAAACAAGAACGTCTGTAATTCCATATTGTTCAATCACTGTTGATACTGGTAGATTGAAATATCTAAAATCAATCATATATGTTGTTTCATAGTGATTTGCTACAAATGGTGTAAAACTGTGAGCATAGGAATCTTTGATGATTAATAATTTCTTGCCATTCATCACATCTGAATTAATTTCAACAAATGGGTTATTTCCATTCAGATACATTGAGTATTTATCTTTTACATCAAGATAACTCATCTCATAAAGAGAGTCTTTTATCTTTCCATCCATGTTATACTGGACCGAGAACTTCTTACCAGAGTCAAAAATATACATATCGTCTGGATTTACATTTACATGCACCTTAGAGTAATTTGTGCCATAAAAAGAATCACTCACTTTATTAATTGTAAATTCATCTTTACTAAGTGGCTTCTCTCCTACCGCATTTGCCCAAGCTTCATAAGCATAATAAGCTCCAAGTGTTGTCCAGTGATGGTCTGTACGGTAGAAAATATACTCTGAAGAATGATTTTTAAGCACTTGTCTAAGATCAATCCAATTTTCTGGAATTCTCTTTGCCAACTCGTCTAAAATTGCATCTTGGTTGTATCCTGTAGCAAATGGAGGAAGTTTTTCTTCTAATATGTCAAAAGCAGTTGGTGCTATCATTGCAAAAACGTGTTCTTTCCCTAATAACCCTGAATATTTTTCAATAAACGCTTCTACTCTTGTAATATTCTTTTGCACCTGTTCATAATCTACATCAGTAGTGTCAACTTTTTGAATTAAGTAATCATCCTTGCCAAAATAGATTCCGTTAATGTCTTTCTTTTGTAGTAATAACTCTGTTCTCGTTTTAATCCCAATCCATTGATCACGCATAACAAATTGATCTGTTATATACGTTTCATAATCTGCGGTATAGTCTCCATGGTACAAGGCATCCAATGTGAATTTAGGCTTACTTGCTAATGTTCGATTTTCACTTTCGGAAAACGCTCTTGTAGGGCTTAAAATACTCGCTATTGTTATTCCAAAAATTAAAGAACTAAAAATCACAATTTGTACTATATTTTTCTTTCTATTTTTTTTATCCCTTAGCTCTTTTTCTGTTCCTTCTGGATACAAAGTTTCATATAAACTTTGCTCTTTATTTCCCATTATAAATCCACCTCTTCTCTCGCTTCGTATCTAAAAAACTGGTATTCTAAAACCTAAAATATAAGAATGGATTATACGTAGATGCAACTAAATAAGATACTGAAATTATAAAAATACCGATGATAAAAACGCTACGTAGACATGGCATCAAAATATTCTCACTATTTTTATTTGCAATAAACGCAACAATCTTCTTAGGAAAATTTGTACTTGCAATAATTAAAATAACTAACATTATCCCATAATTTAATAGCAGATACATTCCCTCTTGGTTTAAAATTCCTGCTCCATTTCCACCAAACATTGCTTTTAGATATAAAATACCTGCGGATAAATCATCAAAAGCAAAGAGAGTCCATCCAATCCATACAACAAATAATGTGTATAAATGTGTGATAAACTTAGGTGCTTTCTTTAACCATTTTAGTAAAATAAATTTTTCTATAATTAAAAATACCCCAAAATAAACGCCCCATAGAACAAAATTCCAGCTCGCTCCATGCCAAATTCCAGTAAGAAGCCAGACAATTGCTATATTTCTCACTTGTTTTCCTAATCCGTGACGATTTCCACCAAGTGGGATATATACATAATCACGGAACCAGCTGCTTAATGAAATATGCCATCTTCTCCAAAATTCCGTTATACTTCTTGACATATATGGATAATTAAAATTCTCTAAGAAACGGAAACCAAACATATGCCCAAGGCCAATTGCCATATCAGAATATCCTGAAAAATCAAAGTACAACTGGAATGCAAATGCTGTAATTCCTAGCCAAGCCGTAAGTACTGGTAAGTTTTGAACCGGAAGGGCATTAATTTGATCCCAAAGTAAACCAATATTATTTGCAAGCAATACCTTTTTTCCAAGACCACACATAAAACGCATGATACCGTATGAAAACTCATCAATATTCTCTCTTCTATGATTTAGTTGTTCTGCAACTGTGTTATATTGCACAATTGGTCCAGCAATAAGCTGCGGAAATAGTGCCACATAGGATCCAAATGAAATAATATTTTTCTGAACTTTTGCATCACCACGATAGATATCAACGGTATACGACATCGTTTGGAATGTATAAAAAGATATACCAATCGGCAAAGCTAAATTTAGTAATGGGATTGAACTTCCCGTGATTGCATTAATATTTCGAATCAAAAAATCAGAATACTTAAAAAATCCCAATAAGAATAAATTAATTGTCATGGCAGAACCTACCGCTATTTTTGCATACTTAATCTGCCCTTTATCTTTAAAATGCTGAACTAGCATACCATGGGTAAAATCAACTACAGTTGAAAATAGCATTAAAACCACATAAACAGGTTCGCCCCAAGCATAAAATACTAAGCTTGAAAAAAATAACACCGCATTTCTTAATTTTCTAGGTGCTAAAAAATAAATGATCAATACGATTGGTAAAAATCGAAATAAAAACAATAAGCTACTAAAAACCATTTCGTCCTCCTAGGCGAAGTTATTCTTTTACCTCATCCTCTTTCATGATACCACCATTAATGGATATATAAACTTTTTCTTGGTTTTCCTCCTCTAAACGAAAAAGATCCTCCTTAAAATCATCTAATGTATAATAATCCATGCCACTCTCTTTTATTAATTTCACAATAACTTCTTCTCCTATATCAACGATATTTGACTGCTCTTTTGGTAATAAAAATGTAATCGTACTATCTATAATCAAGGAATCATTGCTATCATGTACTTTAATCTCTGCAAATTTAGATGAATCAGTTTCATAAATTGCAGTAATATCCCCATATATCGTTGTTCTAGGCTCTGCTACAGCCATACCGTTTTCTTCCATGGCAAAATCATAGCTTGCTGGAGATTCCATATCTTGTACTCCCCGTTGATTTTTTGTCATGGAGTCCGGTATATTTTCCGAATCATGATTAATGGTATCTGGTAAATTTTCTAAATCATGATGAATAGCATTCGGTGTATTTCTTAAATTCTCATTGATTTTATCTGTCCTCGGATGATTTAAACCAACAGATAGAATAATTCCACAGAATGCAATACCTGTAGCAAATGATACTTGCATTCGATGTACTTTCAACCAATTGGAACATTTTTCAAGGAAGGTATGTTTGTTTTTATTTTCAACTTTTTCTTTCTCATAAGCTGCAGCTTTTGAGTATATTCCATCTATAAATTCACGATCACTTTTCATACTTAAATCCCTCCCTACTTAATACTTTTGCAAGACTCTTTCTAGCTCTATGAATCAATACCTTCATTTGGCCATCTGTTTTATTTAAAACTTTTGCTGCTTCTGCATAACTTAGCTCTTCAAAATCTATTAATGTAATTGCTGTTTGATATTCTTTCTTTAATTGCTTCATAGCTTGATATAGCATTATTTTTTCTTCTTTTTTTATAACCTTTTCTTCTAAGCTGGATTCTTCCTTTATAGAATCAGGATACTCATCTACAAATACCATCCTTTGGTTTTTTCTTATATAGTCGACAGCTTTATTTCTACCGATTGTATACAGATATGTTTTTAAACTTACTCCGAAATGATATCGCTCTTTGTGGACATACATTTCCACAAATACATCCTGTGCAAGATCTTCCGCTATGGATATGTTTTGGACAAATCGATTAATAAATAAAATCAATCCATCTTTATGTGCAATTACTAGTTTTTCAAAGGCTTCATTATCTCCAGACAAAAAAAGTTCATACTGCTCTCTTTCATCATTTATATTCATACCAATTATCAGGAACACCTTCCTTCTGCTATTTTTTGTCATAAAATAACTTAACATAGGTTTACATATCGGTCAATAAAATATGGAAAAAGAACCACATTGATTGCAGCCAATGTGGTCCATTTATAATATTCCGCCATATTATCTTTAACACGTTAATGTCTTAGAAATATAAAAGTAAATCCTCTCTTTCGTTGACTTTCATGTTAAGTTCTTACATAGCAATATAGTGTCGACATTGATATACTTACGAGCAGCTAATTTAATTTATTTTAAAATAGTCTTTGCTTCTTCTACGATAGCTAGATTTTGCTCTTTGTATGCTGCTGCCATTTCATCTTCTTCTGTATATTGCATTTCATCAATGTTACCAACCATTACAAATAGTACATAATCACCAACTGTTTCAACAACAGAGCCTTGGATTCTTGGAACGTTCATTGGGTAATTTAATGTATTTGCAAGAATTGTTTCATGGTATGCTTTCATTGCATTTTGAACGTTTTCTAAATTACCTTCTGTAGCATGAATAACAATTAACTCATCTACATGTGCTGACATCATTGGACCTTCTGCAAGTGCTGCATCATACCATTCTGGCTCAATTCCTACTACTTCTTTTAATCTTGTAGCGTCATAAGCCATACTTGGAAGATAATTTTCTCCTACCATTTCCTTAACTTTTGCATGGAATGTATCGATAGCTTCGTTACTTACAAGTGCGCCGTCTGTTGCTTCACCTCCACCAGTTACTTCATCAGATGGAGTTTCTGTTGGAGTTTCTGTTGGAACCTCTGTAACTGTTTCTGTTGGTGCTGGCGTTGTTGTATTTGCATTATCATTATTCTTTCCACAAGCATTTAATGATAATACCGCTAGTAATGCTAAAACTGCTAATTTATTTTTTCTCATATCAATCTCTCCTATTCCTCATTAAAACTAATTTCTAAATTTTTTGTAGTCCTCTTCCAATTCATAGTCATATATGTTTTTTCTTGTCGACACCTATTATTCGTACGTAAATTGAAAAAGTTACACTAAAAATAAAACTTTTTTTATTTCTAGCTTATTTATTTCTATCTTTCCATATAATAAAGCAACTTATTCGTTCTATTGACCAGTAATGTAATTTATTATATAATGAAGCTATCTATCTGTAGGCATTTACATAATTGAATTAGGAGGTAGTTTTTATGCTAACAGTGAAGGAAAATAGAGAATTTGACGCGCTAGCACTTGGTGAAATCTTATTAAGATTATCAGCTCCTGCTAATGAACGTATCGTTCGCGGCGATACATTTGAAAAATGTGCAGGTGGAGCCGAATTGAATGTCGTTTCTGGCATATCAATGATGGGGCTTCGTACAGGAATCATTTCTAAAGTTCCACAAAATTACATTGGTACTTATGTAAAAAACCATATCCGTTTTTGTGGGGTAAGTGATGATTACCTTATTTTTGATGAAAGTAAAAATGCAAGACTAGGTATCTATTATTATGAAAATGGGGCGTACCCAAGAAAGACATCCGTTGTTTACGATAGAAGTAACTCTTCCATTAATTCAATTACAATGAATGAAATTCCAGAAAGTATGTTTACTTCAACTAAATTATTCCATACATGTGGAATCACATTAGCACTTTCTGAAAATACACGAGAAGTTGCAGTAGAATGTATTAAGAAATTCAAAGAGAATGGAACTTTAATTTCATTTGACGTAAATTATCGTGCAAATCTTTGGGACGAGGCTACTGCTAAGGAATATATTGAACGTATTCTTCCTTACGTAGACATTTTATTTGTTTCTGAAGAGACATCAAGAAGAACCTTCGGAAAAACAGGTACCATTAAAGAAATTATGAAATCTTACACAGAAGAATTTAACGTTTCTATTGTTGCAACGACAGAACGTAAAGTAATCAGTCCAAAAAAACATACCTTTGGTTCTACGATTTATAATGCTACAGATGATACATTCTATGAAGAACCTCCATACGAAAATATTGAAGTAATTGATCGTATCGGTAGTGGTGATGCTTATGTGTCTGGTGTTCTTTACGGATTACTTGCCTATAATGATTGTCAAAAGGCATTGGAAATTGGTAATGCAGTAAGTGCTATCAAAAACACTATTCCTGGTGATTTACCATCCACTGATTATAGAGAAGTTGAAAAGATTATCGCATCTCATAAAAATATAGGACCACAAAGCGAGATGAATCGCTAAGCGTAAATGAAAGAATTCGACTATCTTGTACATAACAATGAAACATTTACTGTAATGTCGCCTTGTTCGTACTTGATAGTCTTTTTTTTGTTCAAATACAGAAAGAGGATAATATGCCGAATAAAAATTCACAAGAACCATTAAAGCTATGGTACGAATACTTATGGTTAACCATTGGCGTTTTACTTGTAGCCGTAGGAGTATACTTTTTTAAATTTCCAAACAATTATTCCATCGGTGGTGTAACTGGTTTAGCCATTCTTTTTAGTAAAATAACAAATGGTGCACTAAGTTCAGGTACGATTGTACTTATTGTAAATATGGCATTACTTGTTGTAGGTTACCTTGTATTAGGAAAAGGTACCGGTTTTAAAACTGCATATGGAAGTATTGTATTGTCAGGAGCATTAGCGTTACTTGAAAAAATTTATCCTATGAATGCGCCTTTTACAAATGAACCTATACTTGAGCTATTTTTTGCTGTATTACTCCCTGCCGTTGGTGCTGCTATTTTATTTAATCTTGGTGGCTCTACTGGCGGAACTGATATTATTGCAATGATACTTAAAAAATATACGAATACTGACATTGGAAAAGCACTTTTTGCTACAGACTTACTTTTAACACTAGCTACATTTCCGCTGTTTGGTATGGAAACAGGACTTTTGTCTTTGACTGGTTTAATTTTAAAATCAGCCGTAATTGATAACATGATAGAAAGCATGAATCTTTGCAAATATTTTACTATCATATGTGATGACCCAAAGCCAATTTGTTCCTACATACTAAAAACTTTAAATCGAAGTGCTACGGTGTATGATGCGCGAGGTGCCTTTTCAGATCATGATAAGAAAATAATCTTGACGGTTATGAGCCGTGCAGAAGCAATTAAACTTCAGCGCTATATAAAGCAAACGGAACCAGATGCTTTTATTTTAATCACAAATACAAGCGAAATCATCGGACGTGGGTTTAGAGCATAAACTAGTTTAATAAATTAAAAATAATAAATATATAAAAAAAGGGCTACACAAAATAGTATTTCTTATGTAGAATACCAAGTGTTTTAATAGATTTCGTTATTAAAAACATTTTGTATGATACATAGAACTGTATTTTGAGTAGCCCTTATATTATTTTTTTTAAATTTATTGTAAATTCGGCATCTTTTTATTGCCGTATATTCTTTTGCTTATATAGTTTGCTTTTTTAGTTTCACCTTATGAATTAATATTATGACATTTTTTATATTTCGACATTTATAATTTGTTTTTTTAGTTTAAGATATTTAGCTCCTGTTTTTTAGTTTGTTTTTTTTAGTTGGAACTTTTTAGTTTCGCTTTTATACTATGTAGCTATAAATAATAGATAAAACCGCACTTCTTCTTACGCTTACATATTAATGCTTTCCTACGTTTTATTTTTCGTTTTACCAGCTTAGATCCACAACGCGGACATATACGCTTTTTAATATTTTTCTCATATACCTTAATATTTGATTTAACGGAATGCACATGTTCCTTATGATCCTGTTTTTTTGTCATATTCGCATTTAAAATGGATTCATAAATAAATAACATCTCTTCCTTTGAAATCCGTTTTCTACGATATTTACGTATGGTTTTATAAAGTCTCCCAAAATTCACTACTTCGGTATCCGATATAACTTGCAATTTACTATTCTTTGAAAATGCAACAATTGAAACTAATGGTAGCTTTTCATATCGTTTGGTGAACCTTGATACAGCATATAAATGTGTTTTATTTTGTTTGATTGGATTATAAAATGAATAAGTTTGACCAGCCAAATACTGTGTCCACTGTTCACTATGTTCGTTCCCCGTGATCGTTCCCTTATAATTTTTCGTTTCTATTACAAATACCCCATACCTTGATACTACGATATGATCTATTTGCGTCGTTCTTTGATTCACCTTCAATAATACATCATCAATAATCTTGTATTTTGTTTTTGGAAGCGAAGCAAGAATCTTATGAACTGATTTTTCCCCTTTTTCTCCTTTTTTCCTTATCTTATAACTATGGTATTGCAATAAAGCAAGACGCAATAACAACAAAGCTACTAAAATTAAAAGAATAAAGATAAATAACATTTCTTGATAAGTCCTTCCTAGATGTCGTAAAACTAGCTAAATAAGCATTATTATTTTACTAAAGAAACATATGTTTGTATAGATTATAAAAAAATCAAAATATTTTAAATTTTTTACTTTTTTACTTTTAAAAAGCAATAAAATAGAAATAGAATAGAATGCCAGCGAAAAACCGGGGAAGCCACTTAGTTTTTAACTACATGGCTTTCCCGTTTTTATTAAATAACTCTATATACTAGTCATTTACCACACCAAACTTTATGGCTCTAATCCAAAAATAAGCGTTCCATTCTCATATGCGGTTACCTTATCCCATTGTTCATAAGAAGTACCACTTGACTTATAAGAATAGTCATTGGTTAACGTATAACTTGTCCAATCTGATTTAGCAAAACGTCCTTGTACTTCAATTGTTTGGCCGACAGCAAGTGAACCTGCTGTCGTAGTAAAACCGATTTCTAAGTAAGTATCAGCCATTGCAGTGGCTTTTGATAGCGGATAAAATGCTCCTAGAACATTCTGATTTCCTACATGAGACCAATCACAATAAAAGTTCTGTGCTTGTGTACCCTCTAACGTATAGTAATAGCGTAATTTAATATTGGTTAGCTGAACCGGTGTAGTGCCAGTATTCGTTAAGCGGAATTTTGTATTAATACCATTTGACTGTACTGATGTCGTCCCCATGAATTCTACTTTTAAATTACCTGTTTCAACAGCGGTCGTATCTTTTATTGTTATTGCAAGTATTGAATCGGCACCAGAATTAAAATGAAACGTTAACTCAGTCAAACCATTGCTTCTCTCGGCCAAATAGCTTTTCAATATTGTAACAACATCGTTAGACACTGTATAATCCGTTCCTTTTACCAATATAGAGCTGCCATTTTTAATTGCAGTAAGTATATTTCCATTCAGCGTCATGGTAACATGGATGTCCGCAGCATTCTCCGTATTCTTATCAAATTCTGCTGTTTTAGGTGATATGCTTGCACTGATCACTCCTGTTGTATCATGAATGCTAACTGTAAGTGTCCGTTTTGCACCTGCACTAAATGTAAAGGAAAGTGCCAATGTTCCAATCTCTTGTTGTGCCAAATAAGATTTTTTAATAACTGCTGTCGTTCCACTAATTGAATAATCAGTACCTGCTGTTAAAGGGATTCCATTATTAGATATAGAACTTAAGGTATTCCCATTGAAGGTCATTGTTACCTTAATATCAGCCTGATTTTCAGTGTTTTTATCAAAGGTTGCTGTTGTTGGAGAAATATTAGAGCTTGCAGGTAAATTCTCTGCTATATCTGCGTACAAGATTCCCCTTCCATTAGTTGCTAAATAAACACGACCATAAATTCTTGGGTCGCCAGAGATTGCTGCATTGGTTACTCCATATTGGTGCCCATCATCATTAATACGAATCCAAGAAGCTCCTGCATCATCTGAACGGAATACACCTCTAACACCATTTACTTTAGCAGAGGTATATAATGCCATATATGTTTCACCAGGTGCAGCCATACCAAATCCAATGGTAGATGCCCCATTAACATCTGTTATCTTTACAAAACTTGTTCCAGAATCTGTTGTATGGAATAAACCACTAACTCCCGTCTCACCTTCACCAGCTAACCATACATCACCCTCAATACCAGGCATTGCTTTTATGTTGGCTGTAATAGGTAATCCAGTTGTAATTGTTGCTGTAAATGTTGCACCTTTATTTGTACTTACATAAAATGTTCCATCATAAAATCCATAGAATTTACTTGGATTCATTCGGTCTGAAGCTACTTTTGCTCCTGCTGGTATTCCAGTACTTTTACTCCAGGAAGATCCCGTATTCGTTGAATAATATACTGCTTGTCCATTTGGTGCCCATACAATGCTAGTTCCATCTGCTGACATAGCAACATTTCCACCACCTGTTGTATCTGTAGCACTGGATGTCCATGCATTGTTTAGTGTAAACCAGTTATTTCCCGTATCATATGAAAGTCCGATTCTTGGACTATTCCCTGTATCTACATTACCGACACGTACAAATCGAGTTGGATTTAATTCTGCATAATCGATTGAAGTATTTGCAAGAAATGGAGTCAGCATCATCATTTCTGGTACTTCGTCTAAATCCTTATGAACAAAACCACCGATATCATACATACCACTAATAAGGTGTGCTGTACCAGTTGTTGGACTTACTAAAGCTTGCGCTGCGATTTGTTCAATTCCTTTTGCTACAACTTTTAAGGCAACGATACCTCCATGATCTATATCTGTAAGATTATTTGTTCCATAAACTGTAGCTCCGGTGCCATACATCATTCGATCTGAATTAAATGGATCAATTGCAATATTACCAATCATCCAACCAAGTTTAAGAGCAGGTTCTGGTGGTTGAGGTATTTTACCAAAGGTTAACCATTGGGATTCTGATATGTCCTGTGTGTAACGAAGTGTTCTACTTGGATAACCATTCCAATCCCAAAAACGTGTCCATGTTGCTCCACCATCGGTACTTCTAAAGAAGTTTGCATCTGGCCACCAGGAGTTTAATGTAGAAACAATTAAAGTATCTGGATTTAACGAATCTACAGCTAATCCACCATATCCAAAATAATTATCACCACTAGAGGAAGGTATTGGTGATATCTCTGTCCAAACACCAGTTAAAGTGTTATATTTCCAAACTTCACCCTTATGACCGTCATATGGACCAACTCCATCACTATAAGTAATATACATTACACCGTTTGAAGCTAATACACCATGATGTGGTAGCAAACCTGTTGTTTTTGATGGGTTTGTAGCATCTGCAACAACAATATTCTTAGGTTGGCCAGCAACTGCTGCCCAAGTAGCTCCACCATCTTCTGTTTTATAGACCATATCTTGTCCTTTTTTATTAGCTACGCCAACATAGATTGTTTGACAAGGAGTTCCAGCCGTGCTAGATGTCGGATCAGGAGTTACCCAAACAACACCTGTTAATGTGCTATCATATCCTGCCAATGATGGATCATCATCCGTTGGTGCATAATTACCTACTGCAGTAAGTCCAGTTACTTTATTCCACGTCACACCATAATCTGTACTTTTCCATAATCCATTACCAGAACGAGCGCCAAAGTAAAGAACATTATTACTATTTGGATCCACAATAAGTCGTTCCCCCATAGAACGTCCTAACATGTTTGCTCCATTTTTAAATGGGAGTTCCGTCTGCTCCCAGGTCTCACCATAATCCTCTGAACGAAGTATATACCCATTATCATCCGTCCATTCATTTGTATATGTACCCGCTGCGATGTATACACGATTTGTTTCAATTGGATCAACTGCAAGACTTTCGCAGCCTAAGTTATTCCAATCTTCCCAACCAATCCAATCCGTTAGTGGAATCCATGATTGCCCGCTCTCATTCCATCGATATGCACCACCCATATCTGTACGTGCATAAATTAAATCTTTCTCCCCAGGGTTAAATACGATGTTATCAACATAACCACCGCCATAGATTTGAACGTTTTTCCAATCATATTCTTGTGTTTGCACTGCGGCCTTTACTGGTGTAGCATTTTGAAACGAACTAATGAATGTACACATTAATATAGCACTAATTACTTTTTTAAACCCCTTACTTGCCATATGTAATCCTCCTTCTCTTGATGAGCACTCGATACCTTTGCTCGAAAACCATTCGTTGATTTCATCTGCTTTCCATCGTAGATCTTTTACGAAAACATTTTACTTTACTCAAACAATAAACATCACTTTCCTTTCTTTTATTTTTCCAGCTTTTCGTATCTCCCAATACGTATGATCTTAATTGAACTGCTGTAATTTATTCATAACATACGCTATATTATATGTCAATATTTTACATATTTTTTAGATAGCGAAAATATGGTGGTTTTTTTATGAATTATGTCGATAGCAGTAATAAGAACTAGCTGTGACTAGCCCGTGCAGCCGTCCTAGCGGCGAAATTCCATGTGAGATGAATGCGCCTGTGGGAGTGCAAATTAAAAAGTGACTATTGCAAATTCGTATTTTGCAATAGCCACTTAAATATAATATTCCTTGTTGTTTTACTTGCAATTTTTAAATGCAGGGTTGAAAGCATAGAAGTTTTTAGAGTCTAAATTATCCTGTACTATACGCAAGCTTTCTCCAAATCTTTGATAATGAACAATTTCTCTCTCTCGAAGAAAACGAATTGGATCGCTTACATCTCGATCATGTACTAGTCGCAATATATTATCGTATGTCGTTCTAGCTTTTTGTTCGGCTGCCATATCTTCGTGCAAGTCAGTAATCGGATCACCTTTTGATTGAATATAGGCTGCTATCCAAGGTGCTCCACTTGCTGCTTGTGGCCAAATTCCTAAGGTATGATCTACATAATAATTTTTAAACGGGCTGTTTTCTATTTGTTCAGCAGTTAAATTCTTTGTTAGCTGATGTACAATTGCACAGATAATCTCTAAATGTGCTAATTCTTCAGTTCCAATGTCTGTTAAAACCCCTGCTACTTCACGATACGGCATTGCAAAACGTTGTGATAAATATCTTATGGATGCAGCTAATTCTCCATCTGGTCCGCCGAATTGTGTAATTATAACCATTGCTAATTCAGGATTACATTCTTTAATATTTACAGGATATTGCAATCTTCTCTCATAAGTCCACATAGGTTAGCACACTCCTTCCCAAGGCCATGGATATTGCGTCCAATTCCAAATATCACATGAATTATTATATCCATACCAGCGTAATGGACCATACACCTCTTCATATTCTTTTAATAACGCCTCACGTCTTTTTTGGAATTCGGCATAGACTGCTAAAGCTTCACGATCACAAGGATGAGTATCTAGAAACAGTCTTAAATCATCCAAATAAAAACTTACTTCGGTGATGCAATGAATTAATTTTTCACGATTCTTATCCATAATTAATTACATCTCCTTCCGCGATATTCTAGATTTAGTTCCTTGAATATTGTACCATTACATAGTGCATCATGCTCGTTATACAGATTTCTAAATGTTTGCCAAGGCACATATGCCATGGCCAATGCAAATCCTGGCATATCGTTAACCATTATACATTCGTTACATTGATCCTTGTGAGCATGTCGGCCAAATAATGGAGGACATTCTCCACAACTCGTACAATCAACTAAATCGTTATTACTTGCAGCAACCAATGGTTCTGGTGCTATGGTACTGTTATTATCCTCATACGAAACATTCCTCATCGCAGAATTCCTTCTATAGTACATCTGTCTCCGATTGTTCATGTAGTATAGTCTCCTTTCCCGTTTACCAAATCTAAGAGGAAATTTTTTTGATTTTCTCTTACTCAATACACAAGACGAATCATTATTCTTTATCATTGTATGTTCAAATATGGTATCGGTGTATGTCTTATCAATACATGTTTAAGTTTTGTTTAAGTTTAATGAAATACTCGTATGAATTGACTTTATTTTAGGTATCAGATAATATAAATATAGCAAATATTAATGCGATCCCTTATTTTTTAGCATACCTTCACTAACAATACATTGCTATCATATTATCCTAATATAAAGGAGATTACTTAATGTATCATTTTATTATTAACCCTCATTCCAGAACTGGGAAAGCACGTATTTTATGGGAACAATTAAAAGAAGAACTAACACATAGACATGTTGATTATAAAGAATATTTTACTGAGAGGCCTGGACATGCAACTACATTTGCAAAACAGATCTGTGAAGAAAATCAAGGAATAAAAAACATTATAATTGTTGGTGGCGATGGTACCGCAAACGAAGTAATAAATGGCATCGATTCATATAAAGAGGTGGTATTAGGATATATTCCTACTGGCTCAAGTAATGACCTTGCAAGAGGATTACAACTTCCAAAAACCCCACAAAAAGCATTGGAACACATATTGAATCCAAAGCGTTTTCAATCAATAGATCACGGAATCATAACTTATCTTGATAATAATACTTCCCATAAATTTGCCGTTAGTTGTGGCATTGGTTATGACGCTTCTGTATGTAAAGAAGCGCTTCGTTCTAAGGCTAAGAAAACGTTAAATAAAATAGGTTTAGGAAAACTAACGTATTTATATATTGGCATAAAGCAAATATTCCAAAACGTACCGACAGATGCAGAAATTATCATCAATGGGAAGAAAAGTATTACAGTAAAAAATGTTATATTTATTGCATCAATGATTCATAAATATGAAGGTGGGGGGCTATTAATGGCTCCAACTGCAAAATCAAACGATCGAAAATTAACGGTTTGCATTGTTTCTAATATTTCTAAGCTGAAAATCTTATTTTTAATGCCAACCTTGTTCTTTGGAAAACATACTTTATCCAAAGCCGTTCAACTTTTTGATTGTGATACCCTTGAAATCAAAACAAAAAATCCATCAATTGTTCATACCGATGGTGAATTTGGTGATTATCATAAACATATGCGCTTATCCTGTACTAAGGAACAAATACGAATGATTGTATAAATTAAAGGGTGTTGGAAAACAGTTTACATAAAAAACATGTAAATTTATTTTACAACACCCATTTTAATTCTAGTTAGTGCTTCAACTTTTAATTCATTACTTTTTAACTTTATTAATTGTCATTAACACTCTCATTATCTTTCCAAAATTCATCTAAAAATCCCCTCATCTTTGTCTGATTTACTATTTCATAAGGGAACCATTCTCTAGGAAAGAGATTACGATATTGTGAATTTAAAAATCGTTCATCAAGAAGTAAGATAGCTCCCTTATCATCAAGGGTTCGTATCACTCTTCCCGCAGATTGAAGCACCTTATTCATTCCTTGATACAAGTAAGCATGATCAAATCCTCTTCCATTTCTCTTATCGTAAAATCCTCGAAACAATTCGCGCTCTGTGCCTACTTGTGGTAAGCCTGTCCCAACGATAACAGCACCAATTAATCGATCTTTTGTCAAATCAATTCCCTCACTAAAGATACCACCCATTACACAAAATCCTATTGTAGTTTTTGTCGGATTTTCCACAAACTTTGATAGAAATTCTTCCTTCTCTTCTTCACTCATGCTAGATTTTTGCATCTCTATCCCTTCAAGACGCTCTTTTGCTAGCTCAGCAATCTGGTTCATCATCTGATAGGATGGAAAAAAGACAAAATAATTTCCGCACTTTGCCTTTGTAAATTCTTCGATGTACGAAACGATTTTCTCATATTCAAGGGCATTTCGTCTCGTATACTTTGTACTTACATCATCTGCTATCATTAATAAACGCTTTGATAAATCGAATGGAGAAGGAGCATAAATTGCATAATCTTCCTCACTTCCACCAAGCTGTTCCTTATAGTACTGAATTGGTAATAAGGTTGCTGAAAAAAAGATAGCACTTCTCCCTTTATTGATGCAAGATAAAAGGTTCTTAGACGGATCCATGCACAATAACTTAATACGAAATTCTCCCGATTCATCATAATCCGTATAAATAAGATAATTTTCATCCAAGAGTTCATGTATATATAAGAAATGATTGGCTTCAAAATAAAGATTTAAAACTTCATCCTTGCCTTCTACAATTCGATTTTCCTTAAAAAACTCATCAAATTCACTTAATAAACGAAGCAAATGAAGGACAAAATCTCCTACATTTTCATGGACTTCACATTCATCACAAAGTTTTTTTAAACGAAGTAAGTCATTATTACATACATCAAGATATTTTGCTAAAGACTTTGACTTGTCTTTTATAATTTTCTTGGCAATTAAAAAGTCTTTTTTATATAAAGTAGCACTATACATCTCTCTAGCCCTGTCTACTAGATTATGAGCCTCATCAATTAGAAATACATAGTTTTGCTTTTTATCATTCATAAAAAAACGTCTTAAGTAAACATTGGGGTCAAAGGCATAATTATAATCGCATATAATAGTATCTGCCCAAGTTGTAACATCAAGACACATTTCAAAGGGACATACACAGTATTTTGCAGCATATTCAGTAATCAAATCCCTACTAATTCTTGTTTCATAGGTTAATAAATCAAATACTGCATCGTTGACACGGTCAAAATGTCCTTTTGCCCGTTCACAAGAAATTGGATTACAGTCTGATTTATCTAAGATACATATTTTTTCTTTTGAAGTTATTGTAACTACTTTTAAATTAAGATTTTTCTCCATTAACAGCTGGTAAGTATCTTCTGCCACCGTTCTCGTTATCGTCTTAGCTGTTAGATAAAATATCTTTTCAACAAATCCTTCTCCCATCGCCTTTAATGTTGGAAATATCGTTGAAATTGTCTTACCAACACCGGTTGGTGCTTCAATAAATAGTTTTTTATCTCGTATAATTGTCTTATATACACCAGTTACTAAATCCTTTTGTCCTGGTCGATACATGAATGGAAAGTCTAACTTTTTAATCGTCTGATCTCGCAAAGAACGCCAATTTATCTGCCAAGATGCCCATTTGCAATATTCATTTACTAAGTTATCAAACCAAATACTCAAATCCTCATGAGTAAAATTTTCTTCAAAATTTCGGATTGTCTCTGTTTCCATATGACAATAAGTAAGCTGTATTCCTATCTGCTTAAGTTCATATTGCTTTGAATAAATATATGCATAGCACATGGCCTGTGCTCGGTGGACAGGAATCATTTCAGTTAAAGTATTTACATCTTGAAACATACATTTGATTTCATCAATGACAACAAGACCATCCTCTATTTCTGGTTGAATAATACCATCTGCACGACCTTCCACAATAAACTCAAAATCTACTCCATCCCTACTTACTGGTAATGAAATACTTAACGGAACCTCTGCTCGATAATTCGCACCCATCCTTTTTTGAATCTTGCGATGCAATCTACTTCCTTCTTGCATTGCATCAGCATCTCGTGTTCCTCTTGTATTATCAATATCACCAGAACGAAGTATAAATTCAACTAAATTTCGTACTGATATTTTAATTGTTTCATTATTTGGCTTACTCATTTTCTGCTCCAATCAGAGTATTATTTCGATCCTATGTCAATATATGTTTAAATTATAACATATACAATTTAAAGAACAAGTGTTTTGATTTTTAAGAATATTAAATTTTATTCGCCACCTTGCAATTTACATAACTTTCTGTTATAGTCAAGAAGTGGAACCTATATTGGACCAACTTTAGTAGAAATGAGGATTAGAAAATGGATAGACATGGTGAAGACTGTAATTGTGAAGAAGGATTAGATCACGATCAGGTTACCTTAACATTAGAAGATGGCTCAGAGGTCGTTTGCGATATTATCGCAGTATTCCCTTGTGGAGAAAAAGAATACATTGCTTTATTACCAGAAAATAGTGGTGAAGAAGGCGAAGTTTATCTTTATCAATTTATTCAAAACGGTGAAGATGACATTGATCTTGTTAACATTGAAGATGATGACGAATTTGAAGCAGTATCCGATGCTTTCGATGAGTTTTTAGACTCTGAAGAATTTGATGAATTGCTTGGAGATGAAGACGAAGAATAGTCTTCATATAAAAAAGTAGACGAAAAGGTAAACACAGGTATAAGATGTACCCATTAACGCTAATGAGGTAATCTTTATGATTGTGTTTACCTTTTCTTTTGCTTATTTACTGCTTTACGTCTTACTTTTTTATCGCATTTTATTTTGCTCATTCAATTCTTTTTGTCCTGCTTAATTATTGCATATCATCTTGCTTATCAACACTTTTTGTCTTACTTATTTGTTGCTTTTGTCTTACTTATTCAATTCTTTTCGTCTTTCCTACTTATTACATTTCTTCTTACTCATTCACTACTTTTTATTTCCGAAACACTCTCTATCAACTGTCCCTTAATACAAAAATCAATATCTAAAGTCTTTGGTAAAAAGATTTTATCAAACTTAACACTCAATTTTCCATCTCTATTATCAATTACTACGCCTTCTCCATACATCTTATGTTTGACTCTTGCACCTTTCACTAGGAAATCACGATCAAGCAGCATTTCACCAACAAATCTTGAGCAAGCAAGTTCCTTATGAAAGCGCTCCTTCACAGAGTAAATGTGAAGTCTACTTTTTGCCCTAGTCATTGCCACATAGAACATTCTACGTTCTTCTTCCATATCCTCTAATAATAAAGCTTTACGATGAGGTGTTATACCTTCATTGGCATCTATTATAATAACCACATCATATTCTAGACCTTTGGAAGCATGAAAAGTAGAGAGAGAAACTCCATCATAAAACTTGTTTTTTCTTTGCTCTACCTGCCTTTTTAACTCTTCTTGATATTCGTCAATATGAGTAAACCATTCCTCATAGGTCTTAAAATCTCTTGAGTTTTCTTGAAGTTCGCTTAAGATATCATATAGTTCTTCCACTTTCATACGACGAAAATCTGCATATTCTCTTAGATATTCATCATATCCGATTGCTCTTCGAATATAAGTAATTGCCGCAAATGGATTTGTTTTTTTAAGTAAAGCCAAATCATACTCTAATTTCTCAATTCGCTCTACAACATAATTTTTATCAGAATAATATTCTTTTACTTTTTCTAAATTTACCACTTGATCTGCGAAACAATCTCTTGCAATATATCGTTTTGGACGATTTATAATTTGTAAAAATAACGATCGATCCATGCATCCCATGGCTATTTTAATATACGCCATTATGTTTTTAGTAATCCAATGTTCATAAATATTTGGAATGGCATCTCTCATACGAAAAGGTATGTTATATTCCATTAATTTTTCTACCAGAGCTCCTGGTTGTGTATTCGTACGATAAAGAATCGCTATTTGACTATAGGCAAATCCTTGTTTATGATAATGATTAATTAAATCAAGAACCGTTTTGTTCTCTTCTGGTAGGTCTGAAACAACTTTTATTTCGACCTCTTTTCCCTCTTCATGGATTGTCGTAATTTCTTTTTCGTAACGCTTAGAGTTATTTTTAACAACACGAAGGGCAGCTTCCACAATTTTTCCCTTAGAGCGATAGTTATAATTTAAGAGTACTTTTTTAGCATTCTTATAATCATTTGAAAAATTCAACATAATTTCTGGTTTTGCACCACGAAATCGATAAATGCTTTGATCATCATCACCAACAATAAACAAATTATCTTGTGGTTTTGCTAGCAAGCGTATAATATCATATTGAATTTTATTAATATCTTGAAACTCGTCAATTAATATATACTCATATTTTTGTTGCCAAAGCGCCAGAATATCTGCTCTTGCTACCAAAAGTTCATAGCACAGCAAAAGCATATCATCAAAGTCAATTAAGTTGGCCTTTCTCAACTTTTTTTCATACCCAGCATATAATTTTGCAAAATTATCCTCAGAACAGTTCATGGAATAATAATTGTTTATATCCATCTTCTCCGATTTTACAAGACTAATTTCAGAGCTAATTCCTTCAATAAATTCTTTTTCATCTTCGATTTCAATATCAAGTTCATCGATTAATTCTTTATAATAACGATACTTTTGCTCATCACTAATAATATTGGATGCATTATAGTTATAAGCATATCGCAATATCTTAAAAAACACCGCATGAAATGTACCAAAGTTCACACCTAGATTTTTTCCATTCATAAGTTTTGCAAAGCGTTCCTTCATTTCCTCCGCTGCCGCTTTTGTAAATGTAATAACTAGAATTCTTGCTGGATTAATCCCACAATCTTCAATCAGATATTGGGTACGTTTTGTGATTACCAAGGTTTTCCCCGAACCTGGACCTGCAAGTACGAGCATAGGACCTTGCTTATGGGTTATTGCTTCCTTTTGTGCTTCACTTAATGTCATCATGCTTATCTCTCTTTTCTACTTAACTTCCATTTCAATACTATTATTTTACCATAAACCCGTAAAGAGTAACAGCATCGCTCACAGATAAAATATAGCCATCCCTTTAGACATATTAAACAAGAGCCGTCACTATTTACTTATTATAATGCGTATGATCGTCTTTTATATAGTATCATACAAAAACATTATAATTTATGACTAAAAACTCAACACGAAACTCCAGAAATTAAAAAAGTTCTATATCATGATTGGTGTAGATGCAATGCATCCGCATCCTAATACCTGACATAGAGCCATTAAAAAGATTGTTACAAAATACATGCTATTTTTCATGAGCTGTATTTTGTAACAACCAAAATATTAATTATTCTATTCTTATTTTTTATGCATTCACATCATTGCTTAATTTATCAATTGCAATGCGGATACGACGAAGACTCTCTTCTTTTCCAAGAATATTCATAATTTCATAAGCGCCACCTGGTGTGGATTGCTTTCCAGAAACTGCAGTTCTAACTGGCCATAATCCTTGGCCATTTTTAATTTCTTTTTCAGCAATATAACCCATTAATACACTTTCAATGGATGAAATTGAATAATCCTCAAGTTCTTCAAATCTTGGTAATACATCCTGTAGTACTACTAAAGAGTTTTCAGAGTTTGTTTTCATCTTCTTATGTGTAAACATAGCTACATCATACTCTGGAAGTTCTTCTAAGAAATCGATCATATCTTTAATATCTAAGAATGTTTCGATTCTTGTTTTTACCAAGTCAGCGATGAATTTTAAATCATAGTCTTTATGAATTACTTCTTTAATATATGGTAGTGCATATTCATAGTATTTCTCACTGTCCATACGTTTAATATACTCACTATTCATCCAACGAAGTTTATTCATATCAAAAACAGATGGTGATTTATTAATGTTGTGATAATCAAATTCTTTGATTAATTCATCTAAGCTAAAGATTTCTTCATTGGAAGATGGGCTCCAACCAAGAAGTGCGATAAAGTTTACAATTGCTTCTGTAACAAAGCCTTGCTCTATTAAATCTTCAAAAGAAGAATGTCCACTTCTTTTTGATAGCTTTTGATGCTCTTCGTTTGTAATTAAAGGACAGTGAATGTACTCTGGCTCTTTCCATCCGAATGCATTATAAAGTCTAGTATATTTTGGTGTAGAAGATAAATATTCATTTCCTCTTACTACATGTGTAATTTCCATTAAATGATCATCAATTACATTTGCGAAATTATAGGTTGGATATCCATCGGACTTAATTAAAATCATATCATCAAGTTCTGAATTTTCTACCGTAATTTCTCCATAGATTTCATCTTTAAAAGTAGTTGTACCAGTAAGAGGCATATTTTGACGAATTACATATGGCATACCCTTCTTTAAGTTTTCCTCAACCTCTTCTTTACTTAAATGTAAGCAATGTTTGTCATACTTAGTGATCTCTTTACTCTCACTACCATCTTCAGAAACCGTACTTTTTAAGCTTTCTAAGCGTTCTTTTGTACAAAAGCAATAGTAAGCTTCTCCTTTTTCAACTAATTGCTTTGCATACTCAAGATAGATTCCTGTTGCTTGACGCTCACTCTGAACATAAGGACCAAAGCCTTTATCTTTATCTGGACCTTCATCATGAATTAGACCTGTTTTATTAAGTGTACGATATATGATATCAGTAGCACCTTCCACAAAACGTTCTTGATCAGTATCCTCTATTCTTAAGATAAAGTCACCACCCTCATGTTTTGCTATTAAAAACTCATAAAGAGCGGTTCTTAAATTACCTACATGCATTCTGCCTGTTGGGCTTGGTGCGTATCTTGTTCTAACCTTGCTCATCGCTTCATCCTACTTTCATTCATTTTTATGCCATTCAAACACTATGATTGGCGTATAATATGAAATTACTATAATCCATCTGAAAACTGATGTCAAGGTTTACTAAGAGTATAAGTATAACTATTCTCAATTGTTATTTCTCCTTGCAGAGAAACATCTCTTGATGAGCTTGCTATTTCAATTATAAATTTCCCTGGCTCCACCACGAAGCATGATTTCGTATCATCATAAAAGGAAAATGCCTCTTTATGAAGTTCAAAACATATCGTTTCTTCCTTTGATGGGGCTAAAAATACTTTTTTAAACTCTTTTAACTCATGGACTGGGCGAATTAAAGAACTTTCCATATCTTTAATATAAACTTGTATCGTTTCCCCTCCATATATATCACCCGTATTCTTCACAGACATAGAAAGAGAAACCCTAAGATCGTTCTCATTCGTCAACTCATCCACTGAAACTAAAAGATCCTTACATTCAAATGTTGTATAGGATAACCCATGTCCAAAACAAAATTCAGGCTCCACTTCCTTCGTATCAAAATAACGATATCCTACCAATAGACCTTCCTTATATGTTACGGATTCTTTTGTTCCATATTCCCCATATACATGTGCAGGAGAATCATTTAGACTTTTTGGTATTGTCATAGGAAGTTTGCCAGAAGGATTAACTTGCCCAAATAAAACTTCTGCTAATGCAGTTCCCCCTTCCATTCCGATATACGAAGTCCAAAGGATGGCCTTTGCCTTATTTACAAATGCTTGGTAACTTACTGGAGCACCTGTTATCATTACAATCACAGCATTTGCATTCACTTCTAACACTGCATTAATTAATTCTTCCTGAGCATATGGAAGTAATAAATCGCTTCGATCCCATCCTTCACAATCGTAATCATGATTTAAACCACCAACAATTATTACTTCATCCACTTTTTTTGCTAGTGCTACAGCTTCTTCTCGTAATAGCTTCTGCTGTCTCTTTATTTCTTCCATTCTCTCTTTCATTTTCTGATCTACAGATTCAGCAGTGTTTATAATTGCTTCATCATGGCTTAAAAGACTTGCTTCTTGCCAATTTAATTCCGAGTGGTCTTTCTTCTCTGGTACATAATAACCTTTTGCATATTCTACCTTAACATTACCACCAAGAAGTTTTTTGATGCCCATTAATGGTGAAATTTCATAAAGAGCCTTAATTTCAGAACTTCCTCCACCATTTGCATGCACTTTCTCTGCGTTATGTCCTATGACTGCAATTTTCTTAAGTCCTGTTGTCTTAATAGGTAAACGTTTCTCTTCATTTTTTAATAGAACAATAGCTTCCCTTGCAGTATTTAGTACCACCTCATGATGTTTTGGTGTATTATATGTACCACTCATACGCTCTTCCTTTTTACTTCCTATCATTTTAAGACGATACATAAGGCGTAAAATATTCTTTACTTTTTTATCGATATGCTCTTCACTAATTTCACCATTCTCAACTGCTTTAATAAGAGGATCCGCCATAAAATATTCATTAAAGTTATCAGTAACTGACATCTCTATATCAAGGGATGATTCTGCTGCGTTTTTCGTATTATGTACGGCTCCCCAATCAGAGATGACCGTTCCATCGTATCCCCATTCTTCTCTTAGTACCTTTGTTAATAGATATTTACTCTCCGAACAATGTTCTCCAAATAAACGATTGTAAGCTCCCATTAGGGTATAACTATTTCCTTTTGATATTGCCGCATAAAATCCAGGGAGATAAATTTCTCTAAGGGTACGTTCATCCATGTAGGTATCTACCCATAAACGCTCTATCTCTTGATTGTTGGCTGCAAAATGTTTGACGCATGCTGCTACATCATTTTCTTGTATTCCTTGAATAAATGGTACAACGATTTCCTCTATTAACTTTGGATCTTCACTCATATATTCAAAATTCCTACCACACAGCGGACTTCTTTGAATATTGATTCCTGGTGCTAAAATAACGTCTTTACCGCGGCCCCTAGCTTCACAACCAAGGACTTTTCCAGCTTCATATGCAAGTTCACGATTAAACGTTGCAGCAAGTGCTGTATTTGAAGGAAGGTATGTAACGAAATCATCGGAATTACCGATTGTCTTCCACGAGGCATCCTCAAATTCATTCCGTACCCCCATTGGTCCATCCGATGTAATAAGTGGCGGAATACCTAATCGTTCTATCCCTTCTGTTCGAAACAATCCACTCCCATGGATCATACTTACTTTCTCTTTTAAGGTCATTTCCTTTAATAATTCATCAACATACATTCCTTCATTTTGCATCATTTGTTCCTCCTTACTATGTCTTATTAATATGTGTACTTGTAGATTAATTAATGTTTTCTGTTTGGTGTATCGGGTTTTCTGTTTTCCTATAAAGTAGACAGGACTTTTGACTTCCGTATCCGTTTTATATCGATCTAAATTTATTACCCTAAGGTACAAACAATGGTTCCACCAGTGCTTGCCGTAATTACTGTTGAATTATCAACAATTTCAAAGCTAGTATTTGTTTCCGTACAAACATTTGTTACATTCTTTATATTATTAACATTTACTAGTTCAACTCTAAACTTATATTTACTAACAACATCAATGGTAATTTCATTTCCATTCATCATGACTTTAGCAGATACAGAAACAACAGGCATATCATCACTTTCTAATTGATCATAAACAACGGTATACAACTCTTTTCCCTCTGAAAGTCCATAAACCTTTAATAAAACATTATTTCCATAATCATATACCGCGGAATCATCTTTCGCTCCAATGGCAAGGATTGTTCCATCCTTCACTAACAGAGGAATACTTAAATATCCATGTGTTTCATTTACCCATTTTCCACCAGTTTTCATCTCATTTGTTAAGTAATTGGTCCATGTGCCTTCTGGAAGATAATACCTTGCATCGCCCTCCTCATTAAAAATTGGAGCAACTAATAAGCTATCACCTAACATATACTGTTTATCCAAAAATCCGCAGGTCACATCTTCGTTAAACTCTAGCACCATACTGCGCATCATCGGAACTCCAGTTTTTGAAGTTTCTACTGCATTACGATATAAATAAGGCATTAAGGAAGCTTTTAACTTTGAAAAGAATCGTACAACCTCCACAGATTCTTCATCATATGACCAAGGAACACGATAAGAATTACTTCCATGTAATCTTGAGTGCGTTGATAATAATCCAAACGCCGCCCAGCGTTTATAAACATCTGGAGTTGATGTACTCTCAAATCCACCAATATCATGACTCCAATAACCAAAGCCAGACATTGTTAAAGATAACCCACCACGCAAACTTTGCTCCATGGATTCATAATCAGAAAAGCAATCTCCGCCCCAATGTACTGGGAATTTCTGTCCTCCTGCAGTGGCTGATCTAGCAAAAAGAATTGCTTCCTTTTTTCCTCTTTTTCTTTCTAATAATTCATAAACAGTTTTATTATATAGATATGTATAGTAGTTATGCATTTTATTTGGATTTGAACCATCAAAATATACAACATCTGTTGGAATCCGTTCACCAAAATCTGTTTTAAAGCAATCCACTCCCATATCAAGCAAGGATTCTAACTTACTAGCATACCACTTACAAGCTTCTGGGTTCGTAAAATCTACAATTGCCATACCCGGTTGCCACATATCCCATTGCCATACATCTCCGTTTGGTCGCTTTAGAAAATATCCACCTTCTACACCTTCCTCAAACAAAATAGACTCTTGCCCAATATAGCTATTGATCCATACGCATATTTTAAGTCCCTTTTCCTTCAGTCTTTTTAACATTCCTTTTGGATCTGGAAACACCCTTGAATCCCATGTAAAATCAGACCAACAATAATCCTTCATCCAAAAGCAATCAAAATGAAATACCCCAAGTGGTATCTCTCGGTCAATCATCCCATCTACAAAACTAGTCACTGTTTCTTCATCATAATTTGTTGTAAAAGACGTTGATAACCAAAGTCCAAATGTCCAAGGAGCTGGAAGTCCTGGTTTGCCTGTCAAATCTGTATAGCGCATAAGAACATCTTTCATCGTAGGACCATTGATTATAAAATAATCTAAGCACTCACCCTCTACACTAAATCCTACCTTTGTCACAACCTCGGAAGCCACTTCAAAGGAAACTTTTTCTGGATGATTCACAAATACGCCGTAGCCTTTATTAGAAATATAAAAAGGTATATTCTTATATGATTGCTCAGAACATGTGCCTCCATCCTCGTTCCAAATATCCACTGTCTGACCATTCTTAATAAATGCTGTAAACCGCTCTCCTAATCCATAGATAAGTTCACCAACAGAAATGGAAAGTTGTTCGCGCATATAGGTATTTTCTTCTCCCCCACCATCATAAGCAAGGCCTTTCCAATCAGTTTTAACATACGCTAAATCATTATCTATGCTCTTCGTAAGCTTTTTATCTCCTTGGTAGTATGTCATAGCACCGTTACTTTTTGCAATTTCAAGCCTTAATTGTCCATTTCTTATAACAATAAATTCTTCTTGGTCCTCTACTTGCATAAAAGAATCATTGCTTAGATTCAATTCAAACTCAGGTTTTTTATTATTAACGCCTGCATAATGATATGTTTTAACACGTATTACTTCTGGCATAGGTGCTGTAATTTCAATTGTTAGATTTACACCTCCAAGTGTATCTCCTCTTGAAGTAACTTTCTTGGTTGGTGTGAGAAGAGTTACCTTTTCCTGCGTAACTTTAGAAAAATACACTTCTGCTGGAGAAAAACATGCAGTTCCTTCTTTTAATAACCAACGACCATTACTAAATTTCATATTTCCGCCCTTTCTGCTGCCAAAGCAGCACAAAATTTAATCATAGTTTATGCTCTGTTGTATAATGCTTCGTTTAAATCAACTGGTTCATTTGCGTGTTTTGGTAGATATATACTTACTCTGGTCCCCTTATATAGTTCTGACGATACTGAAATTCCATAGGAT
This sequence comes from Clostridium sp. Marseille-P299, assembly GCF_900078195.1. Taxonomy (NCBI): domain Bacteria; kingdom Bacillati; phylum Bacillota; class Clostridia; order Eubacteriales; family Clostridiaceae; genus Clostridium; species Clostridium sp. Marseille-P299. The sequence continues at coordinate 181,511 of NZ_FJVE01000004.1, forward strand.
TCTCCATAAAATAATCGAATTCGTTGATATATGTTATGTAGTCCAATATTTCTTCCTGTGCTTAATTTTTCTTCTTTCATACGTGTAATTAATTTTTCCAGTTCTTCTTCCGTCATTCCTAATCCGTTATCCGATACACAAATCACCAAACGTTCCCTTTCATGGGAAATATTAATCTCTAAATCACCAATTCCAGTCTGCGTTTCTAATCCATGAGAGACTGCATTTTCAACAATTGGTTGTAGTAATAATGGCAATATATAATAATGTTTACAATCTATATTGTCTGCTACATTAATATGGTAACGGATTCGTTCTCCAAATCGTATGTGCTGGATTGCTAAATAGATTTTAATGTATTCTAATTCACTCTCTAAGCTTACCGTTCGTAAGCTATTATCAAGCACATGTCTCATGGACTTGCCTAGTAACTTAATGGCATATGCTACTTCTTTATCTTCCACATTTAATGCCTTCATGCGTATTGTTTCTAAGGTGTTATATAAAAAATGAGGATTGATTTGACTTGCTAACATTTCATACTTTATTCTTTGCTGGTGACTATTTAGTTGCTCCTCTTTTATTTTTGCGCTGTAGATTTCTTCATCCATTTTTGTAATACTTTTAATCATAACTTGAAGATCTTTAAATACATCCGTTAGCTCATCATTTCCTTGTAGCGTTTCTTTGATTTCATAATCCCCTAAAGAAACATGATGCATTACCTCACGTAAGGTCAAAATTCTTTTATTAAACCTATGAGTAAACGCTAGTACCATGATAAGAGGAAACAAAATACTTAGGGAAATAATAATGAGACAGATATTCGTAAAATTCTGAATATGTGGTATCGCTGTAGCATCACTTGTTAAAATATAAATACAATCCGAGGAATATACTGGCTTGAATGTGGACACTTCTAATAGCACATCTTTTCCATAGTAATTTGCTCTACCAGAAAACTGATAATATTTTTGTTCATAATCTATGCCATCATTTAAATATGTACCCTTAATACCACTTTCACTATAAAAAACAACATTCTGATTTACGACCAAATCATTGGTTAATATATTATTGTTAATTCTAGACTTTAAGTGATTATTGTTGATGGCTATTACAAGCACTGCATATTCTCCCGTTTTTATGATGGGAATTCTTTGCACTAAACGTAACTCACTCTCAATATTTCCTATATTGTTTTTATAGTTGATGGAGGTCCACGTTGGCTGAGGTGTACTTAGCGCTTTTTTATACCATTCTTCATTTCGAATTTCCTCCGTAATATCCATGAAACATCCGTACTCAGTAATCGTATTGCTATATAGCTCTATACGAGATATCTCCGTGTAATTCCTTTTATATATATCAAATTTTTTGTAATTTCTATATGCCTCATATGCATCTGCTTCTGTTTCATATTTTTTACCTATGACTTGTTGTAAATCTGAATCCCCAAGGAGTGTATTACCAACGGTATAAATAAGACTAGTGACATCTAATACAATGCTTTTTACTCGTAAATTATCCGACTCTAGATTTGAATAATCTTGTTTATACAGCAAATTTCTAGTATTTAAAACAAGATAACTACCAATAATAAAAACGGGTACAAATACTGCCAACCAATAAACTGCATACAGTTGATATTTAATTTTTCCTTTTGTTGTTTCCTTTGAAAAATCTTTCATACCCATTTCTCCTTTGATTCATTCAAAACATGCTTTATCCAATATTGATTATTTTGTGGAATTTAATTCCATACCCTATTATAGGCATGTATCTCAAGCCGTTGCAATGTAATTTTATCTACTAGTCATGTGTATTTAAAAATGATTTCATATGCTAACCCCCATATGCCATCCTGCGTTAAAAATGTCCCAAAAGTCAAAGTTTCCTTCAACTCTTGAGACATTTTCATTACTCTCTTCAAATTGCCATTAGAAAGAGTTTAAATTCCTTAATTTCCTGCTCTTGCTGCTGCACGTGCTGCATCTTTATCTTTTGCTGCCTGCATATCAAATGCAAGAACTTCATCGTAACCAAGGCCTTTTACCGTCTCTTGCATCTCAGTTAAGAGTTTATTAAATTCCTCTTCACTGCTTGCAAAACACATTCTCCATGAATAATCAACAATCTTTTCCTTAATTTGATTACGTAACGCTGTAATATTAGAACCTTCTTCTGGATTAATAAAAGTAGTTCCTGGCGCCACAATAAAGTTTCCTGTAGTTTTTGCTAATTCAACCATAGTATTTGCCTTATAGAATTCTTGCCAAGAAGTATCCACTGGATTGGAATTTTCAGTAATATAAGTCTCCCAATTCTTATAACCGTAAGGCTCATTGGTATTTGGGTTGATATCAGTTTCTAATACTGCCCTATAGTTTAGTACAGATGTTCCATCTCTCCAAGTACCACCATTCCATTCATCTGGCATTACTGTATTGATTGGATCTGCAAATACTTTTTTACCAAACTCAGTTAATCTACTCTTTCCATCAACAAATTCCCAAGTCAAACCTTCTGGTCCAGGAGCGCCACTGTCTGGTGAACAGTTTGCTAAAATACCTTCAGGAGAGTATAACCACTCAATAAAATCATACATTCTCTGTGGATCTTTTGCTTTACTTCCAACTCCAATGACAGCTTTATCACCGGATGGTGAAGCACCTGTAGATAAGATTTGCGTATCAGTGATTGGTACATATTTAAATCCTTTACCTGCCGCTACATTATCAGGTGTATTAAATGCGGATTGACCTTGCCATGACCATGGTGAGAAATAAACCGCGCCATCTACATATTTATTCCATAAAGTATCCCAGTTTTGAGTTGTTGACTCAGGGTCAAGAACTCCTTCTTTGTTTGCATTAAAGAAGAACTTTAGACCTCTAACATAGATGGAGTCATTATCAATTATGCTATCATAATCAGAACCATCTGCTTTATGTAATACAAATCCAATTTCATCATATCCATACATACGGGCTGGTTGTTGTGCAAGATTCATCATGTTACCGTCCCAGTCCCCAAATAACGAAAATCCATAAGCAGTTTTACCAGAATCCGTTGTTGGATGTGCTGTTTGTATTGTCTTCATTAAAGGTATTAAATCTTCTAATGTATTTAAGGTTGGAGCACCAGCTTCTAAATAATAATCCCAACGAAGAAACGCACCAAATGCAAAATCGATTGTTTCTGATGGCTCTGTTGCCGCTTGTGATGAAACTTGCTTTGGAATCGCATAAACTTTACCATCACTTACTAAGCCTTTCACTTTATCAATTGCTGGCTTGTATTGAGCAAATACTTCACTCGCATTTACCATATCTGTAATATCATATAGTAAACCTGCAGTAACCGTATCTTGTAATCTAGCATTCTCAGATCCAATTATTACTATATCTCCTAGATTTCCGGCTGCAGAGCGAGTAATAAATAAAGTATCTCCACCACCACTTACGTTTGGTGAAATAATATTAAGTTCCATATTAAATTTATCTTTTACTACCTTAGCAAACCATCCAGTTTGTATGCCTTCATAGTTTGCTTCAGTTGCAAATACATCAACTGTTAAGAATTCATCATATGTTTTTTCTTGAGTTACTTCACTAGCTTCATTATTAGCTTCTGTAGTTGGAGTAGCTGTAGCTTGTGTTTCTGCTTTGGTTGGAGACTCGTTAGATGCTGGTTTTCCCTCATTATTCTTACCACATCCAGCTAAAGAAAATACCATAACCAGTGTAAGTAATAATGCTACTATTTTTGCTGATTTTTTTTTCATAATACATCCTCCTTTTTAATATATAGCTCAGGAAGTAATATCCTCCTGGAAAGCCCCAATTTAACCTTTAATAGCTCCGATCATAATCCCTTTGACAAAATGCCTTTGGAATAATGGATAAATAAATAAAATAGGTAAAACAGTGATAACCGTAACTGTCATACGAACAGAAGTAGGCGTTTGTTGTGTCGCCAGATTAATCATAGCGCTATCCGATAAACTAGAATTTTTTAATGCAAGTGCTATTGAGTTCGCTTGGTTTATGTACGTATATACTCGATACTGCAGAGCATACAATGACTTTTCTGAGATATATAACATCGTATCTTGGAATGAGTTCCACTGCTGAACCGCTGCAAAAATAGATATCGTTGCTAAGATCGGCGTAGTTAATGGAAATACAATTCGACCAAAAATCTGTAACGGCCCTGCACCATCAATTTCCGCTGCTTCTTGTAAAGAAGAAGGCAGTGATTCTATAAAAGTCTTAACCAAGATTATATTAAAAGGCTGTACGATTAAAGGTATAATGTACACCAAAAAGTTATTTGTTAAACCTATGTTTAACATTATGATATACATCGGTATTAAGCCAGCATTAAAATACATCGTAATTATCATAAATCGATACCAAAACTTTCTTGCCCACATTTTCTGTTGCGTAAATAAAAATCCAAGAAATGCAGATGCAAGTGCTGTACAAGCGGTACCTAAAACTGTTCTTGCAACCGAAATCCAGGCAGAACGCAATAAACCATCTATTTTAAATACCTCAATATAATTTTTAAAGTGTATCCCCTTTGGTATTAAATTAATGAATCCTCGATTACTTAAATCATTATCACTGATTGTATTAATGATTAGGTAATAGAAAGGAAACATACATAGTATAGAAAAAATAATAAAAAAACTATAATTGCAAATGTTAAATATGATTTCTCCAGGTTTTAATTTCTTCTTTTTATTTGTTGTAACGATCTTATCTTTACTCATGGTCATTTCCTCCTATCTATACAATCGTCTCACCACGAACAGCCTTTGAAAGTTTATTTACTAGGTATAATAATGTTATACTTATAAGGCTCTTTAGAATACCGATTGCAACACCTAAGGAGTAGGTGTTACCACCCCCCATGCTTATTGCGTATACATAATAATCAAGTACTTGTATCTTATCTTTATTAAACGCATTCGCAAAAACGAAATACTGTTCCATACCATTCGTTAAAATGTTTGCTACGTTTAACATTAATAATACAAAATATGTAGGTAATAATTGAGGTAGCGTTATATGCCACATAAGGCGAAATCTACCTGCTCCATCTGCTTTTGCAGCTTCATAAAGTTCTTGGTCACAACTAGTAATTGCTGCTAGATACATAATTGAACTCCATCCAAGTCCCTTCCAAACACCCCATAAACACATTTTTAGCCACACATGATTTGGACTATCAAGAAATGCGATTGGTTTGCTAATAATCCCTATATTCTGTAGTACAGAATTTGCCATACCTGTGGTTGAAAATAAACTAAATGCCACGGAATATACGATAACCCAACTGATAAAGTTCGGTATTGTAGTCATTGTTTGAAATACGTTTCTTGTCCGCTTTGACTTTATCTCACTTAAGAAAATAGCAAATGCAACTGGTAATATGGATACTAATATTCCGAGTCCGCTCATTGCTAAAGTGTTCTTTAAAACCTTTATTATCTGTGTAACCCATCCTTTATTTTGAAATAAAAGAGTAAACCACTTAAATCCAACGAACTCACATTGTGATAGTTTTAAAGGCGGTTTATAATCATAAAATGCATATCTCCAACCATAAAGCGGCAAATAACTAAAGATAAAGATTAATATTAGAAATGGAACAGCTAGTAAAAAAAGACGATATTTCAATGGAATGCCTTTCTTCTTATGTGCTGCAGGTGCTATTTGAGAAGTTTTATTTCTTTGTTCTCCACTCATTCATACATTCCTCCTTCTTACTCTGTAACTAAACTTTATCATAGTTGCAAATGTAAAAATACCCCATAATTTTTACATCTATCACCCAATAATTAGTTATCAATTTTCCAATTACTTTAAGAAAATCCATTTCATTTATATGGTTACTGTAATCTATACTTTTATGTTGTTTCCTCTAGACATACTTGTAGAATCATGTATAATTAATTGATATACTATAATAAGGAGTAAGCGAATGAAGAACTTATTTAATGTAAATGGTCCGTTGATTCAATTCTTTTTAACACTAAGAGACTTTGTCATATTAAATATTCTATGGATTGTTTTTTGCATTCCTATCATAACAATTGGAGCTTCCACATCTGCTCTTTATTCTGTAACCTTTAAAATTGCTCAAGACAAAGATACTTATGTTGGAAAGCAATTTATTAGCGCTTTTAAAGAAAATTTAAGACAAGCTACAAAAATTGAATTAATTTTATTTATCCCAGCTTTGTGCTTAGGATTTGGGTTATTTTTCTGGGCTACTTTTGAAAGTACTGTAGGGACAGTGATTTCCACACTTTGTATCATCTTTTTACTAATGCTTATTGGAACTGCAATTTTTGCATTTCCTTTGGTTGGAAGATATGAAAACACTACATTACAGACCATTCGAAATTCTTTGTATTTTTGTATGAATAATAAGCCATACACACTTATCTTCATGATTTTAATTGCTGGCGGCGTTGCACTTAATGTTTTAACAGCCCCAACCGCAGTTATTATGTGCTTCTTTGGCTATTCATTCATAGCCTATATTATTTCATTCTTAATGTTAAAAATATTAAAAAAATATGATAATCCACAGACAGAAGAAAATACAGATACTACAACTTCGATAGAAGATTCCGAAGCAGACTCTAATAATGTTTCTAGTGAAAACAAGGAGGGAATGGACTAACCAGTTCATTCCCTCTCCTTGTTTTTATTACTATCCTTAAATTGATTTTTTAAATTCTTTAGGGCTAATTCCTACATAACGTTTAAACTTTGAATAAAAGTAATCTATGTTACTATACCCAACCCGTTCAGATACTTGATATACTTTTAAATCAGTTTCAGTAAGCATTTTTTTCGCATTTTCTATACGGATATGATCTAAAAAATTATTAAAATTTTCACCCATTTCCTTTTTAAACAGCTTCCCTAAGTATGCACTGTTATAATTAAAAATCTTCGCAATCCCTTCTAACTTCAAATCCTTATCATAGTTCTTCTCCACATAGGCATGAACTCGTTTTATTACATTCTCAGCCCCAGTTGCAGCGATAATTTGACTTAGCTCTTTGCAATAATTTGTTGCATTTTTAAGTAACTCTTTTAAATTACCAGACCCTTTTATGAGCACAGATAACTCTTCATATTCTGGGAACTCACCCCTTTTTTGCTCATACCTCTCTTCTAATACCGTTCCTAATTGAAATAAATTATGTGTAAATAACATTTTTACATCGGATTCTTTTAATAGTTTTAACTTACAATATTCTTCAATCTTCTCAATTGATTTTGCAAGATTATCAAGATCTCCTATTTCTATCTGAAAACAAATCGTTTCAAATAGAGTATCGATTACGATTCCTTTACAGTCTTTCAGTGCTTGAATCGTTACTGCCTCTTCATTATGAAAGATAAATTGATATTCCGATAACAACCTTGCACATTCATAGGAATAATGAATATCCTCCCAATGGGCTACATCATGTCCCATACAAATAAAATATTTTTCATTATAAATCGTATAAAGTTTTTCATTATTTAATAAAAGCTTATGTAATAAATCCTGATAGCTCATCCCTTTTCCGATTAATACCCATTTATCTTCAATCATGACACACTCGATATCAATGATCCCTTTTATCATAAGTTCTAGCTTTTCTTTGGAAGGATATTCAATAATAGTATCCTTATCCTTTCCTTGGTTACATAGCACCCCTACACAAAACTTCGTATAATTAAAGTCTAAGTGATACGTTTGCATCTGTTGATATAGGGCTCCGTTTTCCTTACGATATAATACTAATCGTCTTAACATCTCCTGTATTGCGGTCTGCTCATTCATCTCATTCTTATCATTTAGCTTTTTCTTCTCTTCTAATTCCTTTACAATATTACATAAATTTTCTGCTAATTCATCCTCATCTACTGGCTTTAATAAATAATCTCTTACACCAAGTGAAATTGCTGTCCTTGCAAATTCAAAATCAGAAAAGCCTGTAAGTATAATAAAGGCACCCTGAAATCCCTGCTCCCTCGCTTGACGTATCAGTTCTAATCCATTCATGCCAGGCATCTTTACATCAACAAGGACAAGATCTGGGTGATATTTTAAAACCTTTTCTAGTCCATCAATTCCGTCCGTTCCTTGAGCACATACTTCAAATTGGTAATCTCCCCAAGAAAGCAGACGCATTAACCCTTCTCTTACGATAGGTTCATCATCAATGATTATCATTTGATACATAATGCATATCCTTTCGCTAATACAATTTGGTATGACTATAGTGTGAATTTTGGTTGATTTTATTTATAGTTTTTCTGTAGCTTTTTTATGAAATTTGTATATCTTTTGTTCCCCTTTAAGTATAATAAAAATTATAAATTTTTTCAACTTTTTTACTATTTTTGTTTATTCTTTGCTTTTCAGTTAATCGAATTTTTATTTATCATTTTAACTATTGTAAATTTTTCAATTAATATAAATATATTCTGTGTTATCTATTACATTTCTGTCTATTACATTTTTGTCTATATCCATGATATCTTTATCTATGATATCTTTATCTATGATATTTTTATAATAATATACAAATAAACAAATGGAATAACCATTTATATATTTACCTTTTCTTATATAATAGAATTTAGAAAAGGAGGTATTTGGTATGTATTTAGCAAAAGAAACTCGTTATGAAACAATGAAATATCGCCGCTGCGGCAAGAGTGGCTTAAAACTTCCAGCATTTGCTTTAGGCTTTTGGCACAATTTTGGAAGTGTAAATAATTATGATAATATGGTTGAAATGGTAACGACAGCATTTGACCTAGGTATTACACATTTTGATTTAGCAAACAATTATGGTCCAAAACCTGGTTCAGCAGAAGAGAACTTTGGAAAAATTCTTCGTGACGAATTAAAAAGTTATAGAGATGAAATGATTATTTCTACAAAGGCTGGTTACTATATGTGGCCTGGCCCATATGGGGACAATGGAAGTAGAAAATACTTGATATCTAGTCTAGATCAGAGTTTAAAACGAATGGGTCTTGATTATGTAGATATATTTTATCATCACAGACCAGACAAAGAAACTCCCCTTGAAGAAACTATGGGAGCATTAGACTCAATCGTTCGTTCTGGAAAAGCCTTATATATAGGTATTTCAAATTATGGACCAGAGGATACACAAAGAGCTATTGATATATTAAACGACCTTGGTACACCATTATTAATTCACCAACCATCCTATTCTATGTTAAACCGTTGGGTGGAAGATGGTCTAACGGATGTATTAGATAAAAATGGGGTTGGTAGCATAGCTTTCAGTCCTCTTGCCCAAGGATTATTAACTAATAAATATGCCAATGGTATTCCATCGGATTCAAGAGCTGCAGATACAAAAAGCGTGTTCTTAAATGAATCTTCTGTTACAGAAGCAGTTGTTGAGAAGGTAAAAAAACTAAATGTTATCGCACAAAATCGTGGCCAATCAATGACACAACTAGCGCTTGCCTGGGTCCTACGAAAAGAACGTATTACTTGTGCACTCATTGGTGCAAGTAGACCTTCTCAAATTATAGAAAATGTAAACACAGTGAAGAATTTAGATTTTAGTGAAGAAGAATTAGAACAAATTGAACAAATCTTAAGAAGCTAATCTTTAAAAAACAAGTCTAAAAGAATAAGTATGAATAAACTAATTTTAAGACACCAATATTAAGGCGCTAATCTGATATAAACTAAGTTAGTATACCTGAATAAGCTAACCGAAAGGCGCCATTCTTACATAATAGAAAATAAAAGGACTTTCACAAAATAATATTTCATAATTATCCATACCAATCAATCTATATGACTGATATGATACTCCTATGAATAACATTATTTTTGAAAGTCCTTTTTAATATTAAATGGTGCCTAAGCCAGATAAAAGGCTTGAAGCTGATCCAAACAATGCAAATACAAAGAACAACGCTACTACAAGCATTACTAAAGTAGCTCTTGCCCAGTTTTTTTTCGTAGGTGGAGTTTTCACTCCAAATGCCCACATAAACAGTACTGCTAAGTATGCAATCTGCCCTATCATTGGTATAAATGGTAATATCATTACCATCATCCAGTTACCGAATGTCATTGGCTTTTCTACAACATTACCTTGCATTTCTGAGGCATTCGCATTTCCTCCCGGTTGAAATGGATTTGCTCCATACGCTCTATTCCCTTGCATATGATCTGTATTGTTTTGGCTATATTGATTATTCCCTTGATAATTATTCGTATTTTGATATTGAAACTCTGGATAAATATTTTCTGCACCATTACGAAAAGAAGCCCCGCAATACTCACAGAAGTTTGCTTCTTCATTTGCAATGGTTCTTCCACATACTTTACAAACCATGATCCACCATCCTCTTTTCTATCAATAAATCCTTACTAGTATAAAATATAGTAAAAAATTAATTTATATAGACATCTTCTTACAATGCATTAAAAAATTATATCATGTTTTCCTCAGAAATCCAATGAAATATTTATAAAGAAGTTTAATAAAGATTTAATTAGAAAAAGACTGCAACAAACTAGCACCGTTCTATCCCTTCATAAAACTATACTTTTGTTACAGTCTTTTCATTTTTATATTTTCATCATAAAATTAAGCAATGATTTTTCTTGGACATTTTTCTGCACATTTACCGCAGTTTGTACACTTATCATAATCAATTTTTGCAAGATTATCTGTTACGTGTACAGCATCAAATTCACATGCCTTAACACATAAAGAACAAGCGATACAACCAACGTTACATACTGCATTAACATCCTTACCCTTATCATTGGAATTACACATTACTAAATGTTCCGCTTTCGCTGGTACAATCTCAATGAGATTCTTCGGACATTCTGTTACGCATTTGCCGCAAGCGACACATTTTTCTTTATCAACAACAGCAACACCATTAATAACATGGATAGCATCGAAGGCACAAACACGAACACAGCTTCCTGCTCCACAACATCCATAAGTACATGCTTTATCACCACCGCCTGGTGTTATAGCCATTTGTTTACAATCAGTAATTCCATAGTAATTGTACTTAACTTCTGTTTTATCGCAGCTACCATTACACTTTACAAAAGCTACTTTACGATCAGCTTTTGTAGCTGTTTTACCCATAACTTTACCAATTTCATCATGGATACTTGCGCTAGCAACTGGACATCCATTCACAGGTGCTTCTCCAGCAGCAATTGCTTTTGCTAGACCATCACAGCCAGCATAACCACAACCACCACAATTATTACCAGGTAATAATTCACGAACTATAAGTTCTCTTTCATCTACCTCAACATGGAAAACCTTTGCTGCAACTCCTAGTAAAATACCTATGATAAGTCCAGTAATACTAACAACTGCTGCTGCCATTGCAATCCCTTTTACACTAATTGCAAGAGCCCCGGTTCCCATAAGGAGGTCAACATACATCATACTCATCAATTCTCCCCCTTATCCTATAATAATCCAGCAAAGCCAAAGAATGCAATTGACATAAGACCTGCTGTGATTAATACAATTGGTGAACCTTGAAAGGATTTTGTCACATCATTATATTCGATACGCTCACGAACACCTGCCATAATAACAATGGCAATCGTGAACCCTACTGCTGTACCAAAACCATTCACAACACTTGTTACAAATCCATAATCACTCTGTACATTAGTTAAAGCTACACCAAGAACTGCACAGTTCGTTGTAATAAGTGGTAAATAAACACCAAGAGCATTGTAAAGTCCTGGACTGAATTTCTTTAAGAACATTTCTATAAACTGTACTAATGCAGCGATTACAATGATAAACACTATCGTGTTCATATATTCTAATCCTGTCTTAACTAAAATAAAATTATAAATCAAACTACATAATGCAGAGGCAATTGTAATAACGAAGATTACAGCTCCTCCCATACCCGCTGCAGTTTCTGTCTTTTTTGATACGCCAAGGAATGGGCATAAGCCAAGGAACTGACTTAATACGACATTATTAACAAGCGCAGCTCCTATGAGCACGATAAGTAATTCTTTCATTTAAATCATTCCTCCTATTCTTGGTTTCCGTCTGTGGATGATGCTGAGTTATTCTTCGTACTTACTTGTGCAGCTGCTCTCTTTTTTGCTTCCGCTGCTAGTTTCGCTTTCTCTTCTTTTTCTTTTGTTAAAATCGCATGATTTTCGCTACATACGCTACCACTGCAACTGGAACAATTTCCACCACAAGCAAGTCGATCTTCCATTGGAGCATCTCCATTGGTAGCTGATTTTAACTTCAATTTATTTTGAAGAGCTGTTAACATTGCAAGAACAAAGAATGCTCCTGGTGCAAGTACAAAGATTGATAGTGGCTCATAGCTAGATGGAGTAACTTTCATACTAAAGATAGTTCCTGCACCAAGCAATTCACGGAATAAACCAATGGAAGTTAACCCAAGAGTAAATCCAAGTCCCATACCAAGACCATCAAAGATTGATGGTAATACAGGATTTTTAGAAGCATATGCTTCTGCTCTACCAAGAATAATACAGTTAACTACAATAAGTGGGATGTATATACCCAAGGAATCATTTAAAGATGGAATGTATGCCTCTAATAATAATTGTACGATTGTAACAAAGGATGCTACTACAACAATAAATGCAGGCATTCTAACTTTATCTGGTATTACTTTACGTAACATTGAAATTAGCATATTACTCATTACAAGTACAACTGCCGTTGTTAATCCCATACCAATTCCGTTGATTGCGGATGTGGTTACAGCTAAGGTTGGACACATACCAAGCATTAAAACAAAGGTAGGATTTTCTTTAATAATACCGTTATATAAACGTTCTAAGCACTTATTCATGTGAAACCCCTCCTACTTTATTTTCTAGTAAATCACTTGCAAATGCGATTCCTGCATTGACAGCATCTGTAACCGCTGTACTTGTAACGGTTGCTGAACTAATTGCATCAATGTCATTCTCTGCTTGCGCACCACTTTTTGTAAGGTTAAACGAATCTACTTTTTTATTAGCAAATTGACCCTTAAAAGAATCTTCTTTGGCTCTATCACCAAGTCCAGCGGTTTCATTCATGGATAGAATCTCAATTGCTGTTACCATTCCATCCGCAGTATATCCCATTGTAAATGTGATATCACCGCCATACCCTTTTTTGGATGTAATAGTCATAACATAGCCGATTGCATTATCATTTGCATCTTTTGCAATACCGGCTTCATCAATTGTTGCGCCGGTAATTCCTTGATCTGCTAAAAATTGCTCAGAAGTCTCAACACGGCTTTTAATATCTTCATTTTCAACATCTACCATGGAAGCTTCTTGGTAAACAGTTTGATATGCTTCTGATTTTGCCTTTGCTTTTTGTCTCGCAATTGGGTCTTTTGTAATTTCATTGACAAAGCCTAGTGCAAGTGCTGCCACTAACGTAATCATAAATAATGCAAATGCATCTTTTAATATCGAGGATTTATTTTGCATAACTCTTACCTCCTCTTCCAAAGGCTCTTGGCATTGTTACTTTTTCAATCAATGGTACTAGTAGGTTACAGAAAATGATTGCATAACTAACACCCTCTGCAGAAGAACCAAAGATACGGAAGATACCTGTTAATAAACCAAGGCACACACCAAATACAATCTGTCCCATTTTAGTAATTGGACTAGTGGAATAATCCGTTGCCATAAAAAATGCACCTAGTAAAAGTCCACCACCAAGAACTTGCGCTGCCACATAGGAAAGATCAAATCCATGTCCACCAAAGATTAAAACAAAAACAGCTAAAGTTCCAATATAAGTAAGAGGAATTCGTAATGAAATAACTCTACGGTATAATAAATAAATGGCACCAATTAAAATCATTATTGCACTGGTTTCACCGATAACTCCACCGGTAAATCCAAATAACATCTCAAATAAATTAACACTTTCTCCAGCTTTCATTGCAGCTAATGGTGTTGCACCTGTGATTCCATCAATGGATGCTGCACCATAATTGAAATGATATAATCCTTCCTTAGCAACACCTGCTACTGAAGCAGAATCCAGTGTATATGTTGTCATTCTTCCTGCAAAACAAATAAGTAAGAAACATCTAGCTGCAAGTGCAGGATTCATAAAGTTTTGACCTAATCCACCATATAACTCTTTTACAATAATGATTGCAAACACGCCACCAATAACAGGAATCCAAAGTGGTACTGTGGATGGTAAATTCATTCCAAGTAATAAACCAGTCACCAACGCAGAACATTCATATGGGTGATATGGCTTTTTCATTAATTTCTGATAAAAGTATTCTGATAGCACACAAGTTGTTATAGATACTAATAAAACAAGAAATGCTGAAAATCCGAATTGATATACCCCAAAAACGCTTGCCGGCATCAATGCGATTGCTACATCTCTCATAATCTGTGCTGTTGTTACTCCACTTCTAACGTGTGGCGAAGTAGAGACATTATACATCTCTTTCAAAGATTCCACCTCTTTCAAAATTCTACTTTTTAATTTCTGTATTTATGCTTCGCTTCATCTGCTTAAAGGCCTGTGTTAGACGAATTCCAGAAGGACATGCATAAGCACAGCAACCACATTCACAGCACTCTAAACCGTATAATTTCTTAAAACCATCTTGATCAGAACGTTTCGCAGCTTCCATCATCTTTTTCGGTACAATGTTTCCTGGGCAAACTGCTACACATCTTCCACAACGGATACATGGAGATTCTGGCATATCCTCAACATCATCTTCTTTAAATGCAAGCAAAGCAGAGGATGTTTTAGTAACTGGGATGTCCAAGGAGTAAAGGGCTGTCCCCATTAAAGGTCCACCTGAAATCAATTTCTTTGGTTTCTCTAAAAATCCACCAACCGCATCTAATAACTCGCTATAAAGCATTCCAGTGCGAACAACAAAATTTCCGGTATCTTTTACTGCATCTCCAGAAACCGTAAGAATTCTGCGAATTAGCGGTGTAGATTCTGCTACAGCAAGAGCGATTGAAATCACTGTATCCACATTATTCACGATGCAACCAACATCTGCTGGTAACATAGAATAATTAATCTTGCGTCCAGTAACAGCATAAATTAATGGTCGTTCTCCACCTTGTGGATATTTAGTCTTCACTGCTTTTACTGTAATTCTTGGTTCCTTTTCTGCCAATGTTTTTAGTTTTTGAATTGCTTCTGGCTTGTTATCTTCAATTGCAATAATTCCTTGAGCATTCTCAAACAAACGTAAGATGATATTTAATCCGGTAATTATTCGTTCTGGTTCCTCTAACATCATTCGATAATCACTTGTTAAGAATGGTTCACACTCAGCGCCATTGATGATAACATACTCGATCTTACTATCATCCTGTGGAGTTAATTTAATATGAGTTGGGAATCCAGCTCCACCCATACCAACAATTCCAGCTTCCTTAATAATATTTCTTATTTCTTTTTTAGAAAGCTTATTGTAATCTCTTTTCTCACCAAAGCCATCAATGGTTGAATACTCATTATCATTTTCAACAACAATTGAATTAATCTTCGCCCCTGATGCAGTCATTCTTGGTTCAATTACCTTTACTGTTCCAGATACTGAACTTACAACACATGCTGAAATTCCATCATCAGCTTCTGCAATCTTTTGTCCAACTAAAACCTTGTCCCCTTTTGCAACAAGAGCTTTCGCTGGTGATCCAATATGCTGTTCCAATGGATATACCAATTCATTCTTTGGTATCAAGGTTTTCGTAGGCTTGTCTTTGGATAATTCCTTACCATCATATGGATGGATTCCGCCTGAAAATGTTCCTCTCGCCATCTTTACTCCTTCTTTCCCTCATTATTAAGCACAACTTTTAACAGTTACAGCTTTTTTGCACACTCTTAGCATAAATTTAGCAGAATTTAATCCCAAATCATGCATATGATATTATTTTAACACATATTAATACAATTTGAAATTTAAAATTTGCGGTTTTGTCCCATTTTTTTCTTTAATAAAACAGCGCTTTTACAAATTACGTATTTTTATTGTAAGCTTTTACAATTAAAATTTACAAAATTACTCATATTTAGCTAATAAATTTAATGCGCATATAATATAACATAAATTTTTGCTTCTTTCAAATTGTAATCTCTTACAGGAAAAATTTTAGTAATAAACCATATTGATTATTTTTTATCAATATCATTTACTCGATGTTTTTCAAATCCAGCAAATAATATCTTAAAATAAAAAACATTTTTTTGTTAGTAACCAAAAAAAGAGCCTGCCACAATGGTCGTTTATGACAGTCTCTTTTTTAAGCCTAACATAGTTAATAAGTTTGAATCCCCTTATCTTTATGTAGGTATTTTTCTTTTGTTGCTAATCCCCCTCTAATATGTCTCTCTGACTTATTCAAATCCAAAACGACACGTGCCCGTTCTGCTAAAGAGGGATTGATTTGTAATAATCGTTCGGTTACGTCTTTATGTACCGTTGACTTTGATATACCGAACTGCTTTGCGGTTTGCCTTACAGTTGCATTATTATCTATAATATATGCAGCAATCTCCGCAGCACGTTCCTCGATTTGCTTATGCTTAAACAAATTGGAGCCTTTCATGCAGTTCCACCCTAGAATACTTGTTTTTATATTGTATGCTTGAATTCTTAAGATTAGCACACATTATACACAATCCCGTAAAAATACGAATTATTTTCATTTGATATTTTGCCTGTATTTCTATATCTAATAAAATACAGTTTAAAGCCATATGTAAGAGTAACTTCTCCTTTGATTTATCATACATTAAATTAAAAGTCCTATTGTAGTATTTTATTTTACGATTGGAGGTTACTATGAACATATCTGAGCAAACATATCCTTTCCCTTTTCTCCCTCTACCATATCCTTATAATAGTTTAGAACCTTACATCAGCCAGGAAACCCTTCATTACCATCACGACAAACATCTAAAAACGTATGTGGATAATTTAAACCACATTCTCTCAAAATACCCTCAATATCAATTTTTAACATTAGAAGAACTATTATCAAATCTTGAAATACTTCCTGGTTCAATCCAAATTGAAGTTAGGAATAATGCAGGTGGCGTATTTAATCATGATCTTTATTTCTCTTCTCTAAAACCAAATATAATGGCTTCAAAAGAAGAGAACCACAGAGAACGTTCTCAAAACGAAGTCATAATTGCATATCCTGGTGAGGTTATGTCTCTACCAGTTTTAATGAAAATTATTGAAACATATGGTTCTTTCTATACATTTAAAGATTTGATGAAAGGTGCTTCTACAAAGCAATTTGGTTCTGGATATGCTTGGCTAGTTTTAACACCATCCAATGAACTTGCAATCATTTCAACAAACAATCAAGATACACCGTTATCCTTTGAATTAATTCCTCTATTATTAATAGACGTTTGGGAACATGCGTATTACTTGGATCAAAAAAATAATAGAGGAGCTTATGTTGAAAATATCTTTCATGTAATAAACTGGGATGCCGTAAACCACAGGTATGTCAATGCATTGCAGTCCGTATCCCCTTAATTACACTACTTTATTTCCAATGTTCACTTTTTAAGCGGAACGTTTTTCATTATATAAAGCAAAGCGTTTATGCTTTTATTTCATGTAAATATTTAGGTGTTAAAATCTCTTTTTCATATAAATAAAAAAGACTGGTACAGGCGCATATGACTCATATGCTTTGTACCAGTCGAATATTTATTTGTTATAAGTGTTCCTAGCTTGCTGTTGTAGGTGTTGGTTCAGCTGTTGGCTCAGCTGTTGGTGTTGTTGTTGCAGCTTCATCATCTGTCGCTTCAACTTCAACTGCATTATCTTTAATAACAGCTAAGGCTTTATCTAATAAGATTGTCTTACTAACATTTTCTTTACCATATGCTTCTTCAAATTTCTCTGGAGAATCATAGTTGTAAGTTTTTGCGTAATCCGCTAAAAATGTAGTATATTCATCATCACTAACTGTTAAGCCTTCTTCTTTTGCAATCGCTTCTAAAATATATTTTTGCTTAACTTGTAATTCTGCTGCTTTTTTAATTTCAGTATCGAATGTTTCTTCATCCATACCAAAATAATATAATTTAAACAATGAATAATCAAGACCAGCGGATGTAGCCATTGACTCATAATAATTATTCATATCAGTTACTGTCTGATCAATTTCTTCTTGTGAAAGATTATTAAATGTAGATGCTTCAATAACTGCTGTTACTAAATCAATTTCTTTTTGTGTATCGGAAGCACTTTTTGCATCTTCAAGTAAGGACTCTTTTAATGATGTCTTATACTCATCCACTGTTTTATAACTTGTATTAGCTGCTACAAATTCATCTGTAAGTTCAGCTGCTTCTTCTTTACCAATCTTATTGATTGTAACAACAAATAACGCATCTTTACCAGCTAAATCTGTACTACTATAATTTTCTGGGAAAGTTACATTAACATCTACTGTCTCACCAACAGTATGTCCAATTAATTGTTCTTCAAAATCATCAATAAATGTGTTAGAACCAATTGTTAAAAGAGTGTCTTCTGCAGAACCACCTTCAAACTTTTCACCGTCAATAGAGCCTACATAGTCGATATTTACAACGTCTCCATCTTGAACATCTTTTCTATCTGTAATTTCGATAAAGTTAGGATTACTCTTTAATAAATAATCGATTTCTGTCTGCATATCTTCATCGGTAACTTCAACAGGAAGTACGCTAACCTCTACTCCCTTATATTTTCCTAGTGTCACATTTGTCGCAGCTTCAGAACCTTTTTTACCACATGCTGTGAAAGCTAAGGCAACACATAAACCAAGTGAAAGTATTTTTGCTTTCTTCATAATTAACTATCCCTCTCTTAAAAATTCTTATTTAAAACATTCGACCCATAACTCTATGATTAGAAAAAATGCTTATTTTAACAACGTTTCAATTCATAAGATTTATCGACGTATAAACTAGTCTAACATATAATATTGAAAAATAAAAGCTTTTCCTAAAAGTTCACAGTTTTTTCAAATTATGAATTTATGGCTAGTTATATCACATTTTTCAATGAATAGTCCTTAATAAAACTAGCCATAAGTAGGTCATTTTATTCTCTTGCTTCACTTATTTCTTTAAACGAAGTAATTCTGTATAAGCAAGTAAGAAAGGTCCAACACCTTTTGCATCATCTTGAACGATTGGCTCAGACATGTAATATTCATAAGTACCATCTCTCATATCTGGTCCACCAAGTCCTGCTACTAAACATATTCCACCAAGACTCATCTTGCCTTCTTCTGTATTTAGGTATTTGTCACAGATACCATCCATTGCTTTTTTACCAAATTCACGGTAGCTTTCTGGTAAAAAGTTTAGACGAACGCCCTTTAATAAAGCGTATGCCATAATTGCACTACCACTAGTTTCAAGGTAGTTTTTCTCACGTCCACCCATGTTTACAACTTGATACCACATACCACTTTCATCTTGGAATTTTAACATAGATTCCATTAATTCAAGGAAAATTTTCTTTAATTTTTCATATTCTTCCTCATAACCAACAGGATCACATTTATCTAGTGTATCTAATAAAGCCATAGAATACCAACCAATTGCTCTTAACCAAAAGTTCTTAGATAATCCTGTTTCTTTATCACACCAAAACATTTCTCTTGAAGAATCGTAAGCATGATAATATAATCCAGTTTCTTTATCTCTTAAAAGCTCGTAAACATTAAAAAATTGGTTGAAAATATCTTTATAATTCTTTTTATTGTTAAAACGAGTTTCATATTCCATATAAAATGGTTGTCCCATATAAAGCCCGTCAAGCCATATCTGATTAGGGTAAATCTTTTTGTGCCAGAAGTTTCCTTCTTTTGTTCTTGGTTGTGTTTGCACTTGTGAATAAACCAAATCAATTGCCTTACGATACTTTTCTTTTCCTGTTAAATCATAAAGCTCAAATAAAGTTTTACCTGCGTTCACATCGTCAATATTATATTTTTCAACAGAATAACCTGCAATTGTTCCATCTTCATTCACACGGTAATCAATAAATGCATCCGCAAATGCTAAGTATTTTTCTTCCTTAGTAATTGTATACATTTCAAGAATTGCTTTAATCATACATCCATCGATGTAATTCCATTCAGATTTTGCTCCAGATTTTAATTTCTCAATGTTCCACATTGGACGCTCTGGTGTACTTTTTTCTAACAATTCGTCGATATACTTCACAATCATGTCCATTCCCAATTCCTCCTAGTTGAATCCTCTAACCAAAATAGCTTTGTACGTTTCTTACAGTCTTAGCCGACATTGTTTTATTATACCATAATGTACTTAATATTGACAATATAATAGTACTTTTATAAAAATCACACGATTTTACGACTTTATATGATAAAAACTGAATCTTTTTATTCTGGAACTTAACTCTCGATTTTAAACAATAGAACCATTGATAATAAAAGCTCTTTCTTTATAAAATCACATAAAAAGGGACCATCTCGAATAACATCAATGGTCCCTTTTGTACATATATTTTATTGCCTTTAAAGCAATCTTAAATTAAATCTTAAAAATACTTAATGCTGCATCTAATTCTTTCGCTTTTTCATTTAAAATCGTTGTAGCATCATTTAATTTTTCAACTGCATTCACTTGACGTGTTGCTGCATTTTCAACTTCTTCTGAAGAAGCCGCAGTTTCTTCTGATACCGCAGAGATACTTTCAATCGCACTAAGGGTCTGTGATTCTGCTTCCCCGATGTCATGAATTCCACCTGCTATAATGCTTAGTCGATTTACCATATCTTCTACAGAATTATTAATCTTATTAAATACTTCAATCGTTTTTTCGAGTGCAACTGATTGTGATGCAACGACTTCCTCTGATTTCTTAGCCGTTCCCACTGTTTTTTCAGTCTTTGCTTGAATGCTTTTTATAATATTAGCAATCTCTGAGGAGGCATTTACAGACTGTTCTGCTAACTTTCTAATTTCGTCTGCAACAACTGCAAAACCTCTACCAGCATCTCCCGCTCTTGCAGCTTCAATGGAAGCATTTAAAGACAATAGATTTGTTTGTTCTGCAATCTCGTTAATAACATTAATGATCTTACTAATAGAACTTGACTCTACCTCTAATTGACTGATATCTGAAATAATTGTTTGTGTTATATTGGTAGTTTCAGCTGCCTTTTCATTTAAGACATCAATTGAAACAATTCCTTCATTTACAATCAATTTAGATGAATCTGCGATACCGCCAATGGCTTCTGTATTCTCTGATACTACAGATACTTTTTTAGAAAGTTCATCGGATGTCTTTAAACATTGCTCTGAATCTTCTGCCTGCTGCACAATACCTTTTCTAATTTCTTCAATGGAGGCTGATATATTTTTTGTTGCAACCATGAGCTCTTCGGAGATTGACATAACTTGTTGTGACGACTCATTCATAGACTCCTTCACATCCAAAGTCTTAACAATTAACCCCTTCATATTTTGAATCATATGATTTGCACTATCCGTAAGGGTTCCAAATTCATCACGTCTTTTACACTTAATATTTACTGATAAATCCCCTTCTGCAGCCTTTTTAAGATTCGTTGTAATTCGAAGAATTATTCTACCAATACTTGTAGAAAGGATTGTAGCAATTATAATACTACATAAAATTGCAATAACTACAATTAAAACGGTAGATACCATGATAGAATCAGCTTTTGATGTCAAAAATGTATATGGAACTAATCCACTAACAATCAAATCATGCTCTCCAATTGTGGTATAAAGGAACAAATATTTCTCACCGTCAATAGTAACGTCTTCATAACCACTTGTTTCTTCTGTATTTACAGCTTTATTATAAAAATCTGTATTTACAATGTATGTATTCCCATCTTCTCTATTATTAAATTCATATCCATCTGATGATATTACAGCAAATATACTATTGTCTCCAAGTTCTAGGTTTTTCAATTCGTTCATTACTTCATCGTAATTCACATCCGCAATTACATATCCTAGAAATTTAAAATTAGTTCCATAAAAACCAGAACTGATAGATAACGCATAAGGTCTATCTACTTGTCCTGTAACTAATACCTTATTTTCATCAAAGAATGAATGTCGTCCAGTCCAAACAAAACGTCCATTTAATCCTTTAATCATTGCTCCTTCTTCTGTTTTTTCATATTCTGAAACATATTCTTTTCCTGTGATATCTAAAGAAGAAGTAGTAATAATTGGTTTTCCATAGTTACAAATAAATGCTAAGTTTGTAATCAATTTATCGGAGTATGCTGTTGTTTCTACATACTTTTTTACTTCATTAAATGAAAGCATTTCCTGTACTTCATCATCTTTATAAGCTCCGGTATAATATTTTAATATTCCATCATGGCTTTTTAATTGAGATAGACGAAGTTCAATTGAATTCATTACTACATCAAAATAAGATCCTGTGGTCTTTACTGACGTAAACGCTGAATTTTTATAACTTTCTACAAGTGCATCGGAAGCTTTGTCATAAGCATGAACTCCTAAAATAATAATAAATGCAATTGGTACTAACAATGCCCCTATTAATTTTACACGAATACTCATAAGTTTATTGATAAAACTCATTTGCTTACGTTTCTTTGCTAGTGTCTCAAGCTCATTTTTTGACTGTGCTAACTCGTTTTTAACCACTTTCTTTTTCTCATTCTTAACTTTTTTTAGTTCTTTTGCCTTTTTCCTTAAGGCTCTTTTTGTTTCCTTATCTATCTTGCCTTCCGATTGTTTACTTCCTTGCAATTGATCCTCTTTGGAATTCATCCTTGTCCCCCCATAAAATCTTCTTTCACTTCTAAGTAAGTATTTACTTCCTTTACTATAAGATGCATGTATTACTTTTATTATAGCTTCATCTTACCCTTAAATGGAAGATTTTACAATACTATATATTAAAATATGACAATATACTACCTTGATTTTTACAAAAACCAATTTTTTTTAATGCTCTTTTCATATTTTCACGATTTTACAAACAATTTAGCAAAATATCTAGTGATCTAAGCTACTCAGACAATGACGGATGTCAAAATTCCTGTCGAATTATAAAAATAGCAATTCACACATGAGTTGACAGGACTTTTGACACCATAATCTATATAAAAAAAGACGTTGATTAAAAGTAATCTTTCACTTTTTTATCAACGTCTTCATATCGATTATTAATATCCTTTGATTCCTTCTAAGGACTCATCTTCTGTTATCCAATCTTCCACCGATATTACTCGATAATCATTGACAGTATCACGAATAATAACTTCCTTAATTCCTGCATTAATTATCATTCTCTTACACATGGAACAGCTATTTGCATTTTCAATATAATTAGAGTTCGACACTTCAAGTCCTACTAAATAGAGCGTTGAGCCAAGCATCTTCTCTCTTGGGGCACTTATTATTGCATTTGCTTCCGCATGAACGCTTCTGCACAATTCATAACGTTCCCCTCTTGGAATCTCTAATTTTGTTCTTACACAATATTGTAGATCCGTACAATTTTTACGCCCTCTTGGTGCACCCACATATCCAGTAGCAATAATCTCATCATTATTCACGATTACAGACCCATAGATTCTTCGTAAACAAGTACTACGCTTTGAAACCGTCTCAGCAATATCTAAGTAATAATTAATTTTATCTCTTCGTTCCATTCATTGTACTAAGCAGAGGGATTTTAACCTTTCTGTTTAGACAACCTCCCTTCTGTATCCTTCGTCCTTAAAAAACATAAGACATATAATGAGTCAAATTAATAATGGTTTCCCATGTTTTATAGTCTACAACACCTGTAACCCCAAGTCCATACTGCTTTTGCGCTTTTTTTATTGCACTCTCGGTTGTTTTATCATATACACCATTAATTGTTACCTTAAAACCGAGTTCTTTTAAACGCTGTTGCAGATTTTTAACGTCTTTACCTTCCATCAAACTTCCATTCTTTACCTTTAACTCGCGAAATGGGCTTTTACCTTGATATGTTAGGAAATCAAGTCCTAGGTATTGAAAGTGCATTGTATCTGCACAAATGCTAAAGTTTCCACCCCAGAACCATCCATTATTTTCGAATATTTGAATTACTTCATCTGGAATACAATACGGATTTGACTTATCTCTTAAATCATTACCTTTGCCTAAATAATAATCATTGTCATAATCTCCAGGGTTGATATCGATTGCCGCTCCAAATGTGTGAATCGACATTAGCGTTGAGTTGCTTAATCCAACTCCACCAACTTTTCGGTATTGATAACCAACTAATTTCTTAATAGGAAACTTAATATCTAGGGCATATATTTCCTTGAATATTTTACTAACACTATCTGCAAGTTTTTTATGTACAGTAAGCTTCATGGTTGAAGCCGTTCTACCCCCATTACTAGTCATCTTCCACACTGGCACCGTAATGGTTGTCATTTGCTTTTCTGCTTCTTTTGCAGAGGTAAAACCTTTTGGTAGATTATTGATTGTATACTCTTTGTAGTTCGTTCCCATAATGTATTGATATCTTGCATTATTGCTTTGTGTCGGAATACCAAGAGGTACTTTAGTAGGTGTTGGGGATGGAGTTGGAGATGGCGATGGGGTTGGGGTCGGCGTCACAACCGGGATAATTTCATCTTCATATGCCTCCCCTATTAATTCACGTAGTAACTTAGCAGACTCTTCACTAATATCCTTCCTTAAATCCACTTGGGCTAATATAGATAAATAATAATTATCCTTTCCATCTTTCACTATGACAATTTGATTTCCTTTTGCTAAATCATTGCTACTAGTAAACTGAGCAACCAGTGAATATGTAGCAGGTACTTTTACCTTCCCAAATTTAGAAATATTAGAATCAATGCAAGTTTTACGAAGGACTTCCCCATCTTTTGTGGAATATTCTATTTCAATCTTTTCTTTTCCCATCGTATTTACGAACCAATTATTTTGCAAAAGTTCATACATTAATAAATATAAATCATGAACTAAAGAATATTGATTTTCATTATATATCCCATCCGATGATACAAAGTTTGTCATCATTGGCGATAACTTTTCCATTTCTTTATTCATTAGTTTTACAAAGTCGGACTCATTCTTTGAAATATATTCAACGAGAGCAATTCTCGCATCATCACTTCTAGTTAGTAAGTAACAATTTAAAAGATTTTGTATTGAAACTTCATCACCTTCTTTAAATCCGAATGTAACCAAATTTTCGCTCTTGCTATTCGCAGCTTCCTTGCTAATTCTAACTGTATCAGTTAGATTAGAATTTTTAAGTACAACATACACAGTCATTAGCTCAGATAACTCTGCAGGATATAAAACCTCATTCACATTTGCCGCAGCTTGTACATAGCCCCCCGTTAGATTCACCAAAAAAAGCTTATTTTCTGAGTTTACCTTTTGGCTCTTATTGATATCCCGAAATCTAATCTTACTTCCAAGAGAAACTGGGTTACTCACAACCTCTACTTCTTTTAAGACTGCATCTATACTTGTATCTTTTTTCGTATTCGTTGCCATAGTAGGAACCGGTATACGAACACCAATTAAGACTAATAATAGAACTACACTTAATGTTTTATATCTCTTTTTTCTCATATTTTACTCACCGCATATCACATGCAAAAATATGTGATACTGCCATAAAATACTGGTTGGAAGAATTGCGTCATGGCAGCCCTTTCTAAATAATATTTTCTTTCAACCATATTCTTCTTTGTATAAAATAATTTAATTACTATAAATTGTTAAATCCTGATAATAAAAGAATAGCATAGTTTTTTTTTAGAAACAAGAGCCATAACTCCTATCTATTTTTAAAACATGCTATATATAAGTATGTACAAACACTATTTTTCATGCCTAAAATTAGATTACTCTTTTTCTTTTTTTGTTGCTGTGGTATTATTATTGAAAGAATTCTATATGTTAGGAGCTACCTTATAATGGGAAAACAATATCGAGTAAAATGTAAAGGCCTTGATGAAACA
The DNA here is from genome assembly GCF_900078195.1 of Clostridium sp. Marseille-P299. Taxonomy (NCBI): domain Bacteria; kingdom Bacillati; phylum Bacillota; class Clostridia; order Eubacteriales; family Clostridiaceae; genus Clostridium; species Clostridium sp. Marseille-P299. The sequence continues at coordinate 207,653 of NZ_FJVE01000004.1, forward strand.
TTCAAAGGCATTGTTAAATTTAATAATTCAACCTTTTCCGTTCCATATTTACTAGAGGATGAAGTTGCAAACATTTCATTGATCTATGGTAAAGATAGAGCAAATACAAGTGCTAAACTTGTTTCTATAGAAAGTCCATCAAAACATCGTAACACCCCAAAATGTCCAAACTTTTACAAATGTGGTGGATGCGATTTACAGCACATGACTTATACTTATCAATTAGAAGAAAAAAAGAAAATGGTAGAAAACTTATTAGGTAAGTTTTGCACTGTTTCAGATACCCTTGGTATGGACAATCCATATTACTATAGAAATAAAATTCACGCTACGCTTTCAAAGGATAGAAGAGGAAATATAGTATCTGGAATTTATGAAGAGAACTCACATAATGTTATCCCTACTGATAAATGTTATATCCAAGAAACCTCTGCTGATAAGATTTTAAAAACCATTCGCAATTTAATGAAGCAACAAAAAATTGCACCTTATAATGAGGACAAACAATATGGTACAATTCGCCATGTTTTAATTAAACATGGATTTTATACAAATCAATGCATGGTTGTTCTTGTCATTGGAAGTGATACCTTCCCTGGAAAGAATAATTTTGTTTCAGAGCTTGTAAAAGCTCATAAAGAAATTACTACAGTAGTCGTTAACTTTAATAATAAAAAAACAAGTATGGTCCTTGGAGAAAAAGAAGTAATTGCCTATGGTAAAGGATATATAGAAGACACCTTGTGTGGTTTAACCTTCCGTATTTCTCCAAAATCATTTTATCAGGTTAACCCAACTCAAACAGAAAAACTATATTCTACTGCTATTAATTTCGCTAATTTAACCGGTAAGGAAACGATTCTTGATGCGTACTGTGGAATAGGAACTATTTCTTTAATTGCAAGCAAACATGTAAAAGAAGTAATTGGAGTAGAGTTAAATAAGTCAGCCATCAAGGATGCAAAACAAAATGCAGCAATTAATAATATCCACAATGCAAGCTTTTACGAAGGCGATGCTGGTGAATTTATGCAAGCATTATCAAATGACTCTAATAAGAAAATAAAACACTCGCAAACGGTTGATAAAAAGAATATCGATGTTGTTTTTATTGATCCACCGAGAAGTGGTTGTGATCAAAAATTCTTAACATCTCTTGCATCTTTAAAACCAAAACAAGTAGTTTATATTTCATGTAATCCTGTAACACAAAAAAGAGATTTAGATTATTTAACAAAGAAAGGTTATAAGGTAAAAAATATACAACCTGTCGATATGTTTCCTTGGACAAAGCATGTAGAAACTGTAGCTAACTTAATTCTTGACTGATATAAACTAGAAAGGCAGGAGTGAATGAAGGAAAACATCTCGCTGAAGCAACTTGACAGAGAGTTAGAGTTTTTTCAAAAAATATATGATTCCGTTCGACTTGTTGATCCAGTACAAAAAAAAGTACTGGATTATCGAGGTTCTTCAATACACTGTACTAACGAAATATGCTACAACTATTGGGGCAATGGAAAGATTTGTGAAAACTGTATTTCTATCAGGGCCCACATGGAAAATAAAAGCTTTATGAAATTAGAAAAAAAGGATAAGAAGATTTTAATGGTAACCGCGATTCCCATTGAACATGGGAATCGCCCCCTTGTCCTTGAATTATTAAAAGATGCTACCGACAGCATGTTTGTAGGATCTGGTGATTATAATACCAACGAGACATTAGAGAGTTTAGTTCGTAAAATGAATGATATGGTGATTAAAGATTCTGTCACTAATTTATATAACCGGCGTTTTGCTGATGAACGTTTACCCGTAGATATCGTTAATGCTATTTCAAAAAAGCAACCGCTTTCTTTATGCTATGCTGATATTGATAATTTTAAAAATTTAAATGATTCCTATGGCCATAAAGTAGGCGATACAGCAATAAAAGAAGTTAGTAACGCAATTACAAAATGTATTCGTGCTAAGTTAGACTGGGCTGCACGGTATGGTGGAGATGAATTTTTACTATGCTTTAATAATACCGATGAGAAGCAGGCGGCCGCAATTATGGAGCGTATTAAAAATGCAATCGAAAAAATACCTAGCTCTCTTGAAATTGCGGACACGCAGATATCTATTTCATATGGTATAAAAACACTAAACGATACTTTCTATACCGCCGATGAACTCATTCATTTAGCGGATCAAGAAATGTACAAACAAAAGAAAAACAAATCTAAATAACAAATAAGTTATTCTTAAAATTCTAATTTCTTAAATAAAGCTTATACTTAAATTTCAATTTTAATTATGCCAGACAATATTTGAATCAAAATTTTGTCTGGTCTATTTTTTTTAGAAATTTATAAATTTATTTACATAAATACAATCACCTTTTTCTTCTTTATACATAATATAATCATGAGATATATTGTCGAATGTTGCCGATATATTTACATTAATGAACAGTAGAGGTAATTACATTATGACTTGTTGGGATCCATGCCATGACCATGACCACCACCACCCAAGAAAGCTAACACACGTACACGAAGTTTTAGGTAGTGTAGAAATTGCTGAGAAAAATACTGATCCGCATAATCATCGATTTGCTACAGTTTCAGATGAAGTTATACCAATGGGAAATACTCACGTTCATGAAATTAAGTTTAGAACTGACTTTTATGAAGACCATTTTCATGAATTTAAAGGAAGAACCGGTCCAGCCATTATGGTTGGCGATAGACATGTGCATTTCTTAGAATCTGTTACTGAAGAAGCCGACTGCCATGTTCATAAATTTAGAGTTGGCACATTGATTAATGACCCAATTGGTGACTAAGGTAACTAAGGTACTAAATATAAGTAATTAACTAGATGGCTGTCGCGAAATAGTACTCATAATGAGAATCTATAGTTTTTATCATTAGGTTCACATAAAAGTATGAATTTTAGCGACAGCCATTTATAGATGGATTACATCATATTTTTAGTCCTACTTTCTGCTTTGTTCTATATCCGAATCCAATTTAACGTCACGGTTTAGTCCGAAATCTCCAATCTCATATCCTAATTTATCGCAACAAAATAAATATAATCTTCTACATTTGATATAGATGTAAATTATTTCCTATGATATAATTTCACTTATAATGTAATCACTATAAACTTAGGCTGCGCAAAAGCACAGAAATGAGGATGAATATGGCACATGTTTATGACCTATCTGGTTCATGGGAATTTACACTAGATCCAGAAGGCGATGGTTTGGAAAAATTTTATTGTGATAATTTCTATACAGATACAATCGAATTACCTTCAACTACAGCAATTCAAAAAAAAGGAATAGAAAATTTCTCTAAAGAAATAGGACATCTTACGGAAGCTTACCCCTATGCAGGAAACGCCTGGTATCAGAAAAGAATTAAAATCGACCCATCGGAAGTTGGGAAACCTATGTATTTATATTTAGAACGTACTAGAATCACTACATTGTGGGTGAATGATACTTATGTCTCTACCTGTGATAGCTTATGCACTCCTCACGAGTATGACATTACTAAATATGTAACTAGTTCATCTATTAAAATTACAATCCTTGTAAATAATAAGGATTACAAAACCAAGGGTGGTCACTTAACCTCACCAGATACTCAAACCAACTGGAATGGTATCACTGGTAAACTTAATCTTTCTGTAAATGATGAAATTTACATTAAAAATATTGAGACATATCCATGCATTGAAGAACCTTCTGTCCGAATAAAAACTGCCGTTATAAATACTCATACTAGGGAGGTAAAAACAAACCTTTGTTATTATGGTGATTTAGTATCTCTTAGTAAAAAAGAACAAGATGCATTATCTCTAAAATTTCATGAAGTTGTTTTAGCCCCTGGCTTAAACCACATTGAGTATACATATAAAATTGAAAATAATATTGAGTTTTGGAGTGAATATAACCCCACTTTATACCATATCTATGTGGGTGTACAAGAGAAAAACCGTTCTTATGATAAATACACGATCTTTGGACTAAGGAAATTTAGTACAGAGGGGCTTCATTTTTATATCAACAATGATAAGACGTTTTTACGTGGTAAACATGACGGCCTTATTTTTCCTCTAACAGGTGCCGCCCCTACCACAACAGAAGAATGGCTTCGGGTGTTGCAAATTTCAAAGAGCTACGGTATCAACCATTATCGCTTCCATACTTGTTGCCCTCCTGGTGCAGCTTTTGAGGCTGCCGATTTACTAGGTATTTATATGGAACCTGAGTTACCTTTTTGGGGAACAATAACTACAAATGAGGACGAGGGACATAACGAAGAAGAGTTTCAATTCTTAATAAAAGAAGGTGAGAGAATGCTTCATGCATTTGGTGACCACCCATCCTTCGTTATGATGTCTTTAGGAAATGAATTATGGGGAAGTAAGGAAAAGCTTGCAGAAATCTTACGTCATTATAAATCGCTAGATAACCGCCATCTTTATACGCAAGGCTGTAACAATTTTCAATGGGTTCCAGTTATATTAGAAGAAGATGACTTTTTTGTTGGAGTTCGTTTTTCCCTAGATCGTAGAATTAGAGGCTCATATGCTGCCTGCGATATTCCGTTCGGATTTGTTCAAGCAGAACGACCAAATACATGCCATGATTACGATGAATTTATACTGCCAAATTCTAAAAGAAATATAGGATCTTTAGAAGATGAAAGTACTTCAAGAGATGAAAGCACTTCAAGAGATAAAAGTACTTCAATAGATGAAAGTACTTCAAGAGACAAAAGTACTTCAATAGATGAAAGTTCTAAAGAGGATAGAAATTTAAGCGAAGAAATCGACATCCAATATGGAACTGGAACAAAACGAGTTACAGCAGAACAAACCGCTGAACTTATACCAAACAAACCTGTAATATCTCATGAGATTGGACAATATACCTTTTATCCAAACTTCCATGAAATCGATAAATATGTTGGCGTACTAAAAGCGCGGAATCTTGAAGTGTTTAAAGAGCGCTTACGAGATGCTGGAATGTTATCTCTTTCTGATGATTTTTTCTATAGTACCGGAAAACTAGCAATACAATGCTATAAATTAGAATTAGAAGCTGCACATCGCTCAAACCATCTTGCTGGTTATCAGATACTTGATTTACAAGACTTTAGTGGCCAAGGTACTGCTTTGGTAGGAATATTAGATGCATTTATGGATTCCAAAGGTTTAATAACTCCAGAGGAATGGAAGTATTTTTGTTCGGATGCAGTAATTATGGCTAAATTTGAAGGTTTTATTTATACTGCCAATGAACATTTTAACTTTGAGTTAATCATAAGTGATTACCTTCCTTTAGATAGTACAAAGCATGAAATACTATGCACTTTATTGCAGGAAGAAAACACGGTAATTGCCACAACAAAACTTTATAAGGAAATCACAAAGGGTGTAAATTCACTTGGCCAAATTGATTTTTTACTTCCAGATTCAAAACAAGCTACCAAGCTAATTCTTAAGCTAGAAGCCAATCTTAATACAAGATTTCATACAACATCTAAGGTTGAGAACATTTATGAACTTTGGTTATATCCAAAATATGAAGAGATAGCGATAGATACGATGCAAAAACTGTTATCTAATATCAGCGAAACCACATTGGTACAAAAAAATGAGGAATCACTTTACATAACTCATTCTCTTTCCACTGCACTACAATTATTAGAGAAGAAACAACGCGTGCTTCTCATTCCAGAAGAAATCAAGAAATCCTTAGATGGCTTTTATTGTACTGATTTTTGGTGTTATCCAATGTTTCGATCCATATCAGAAAGTGTAAATAAAGACATCCCCGTAGGAACTATGGGATTATATATTGATACAAAACATCCTGCATTAAATGAATTTAAAACGGAATGCTATTCTACACCACAGTGGTATGAAATTATTACTGCAAGTAAGTTAGCAATTTTAGATACTCTTGGCCATGAGATACAGCCAATTGTTCAGATGATAGATAACTTTGAGCGAAACTATAAGCTTTCATTGCTATTTGAGGCAAATGTCCTTGAAGGAAGATTACTAATCTGCACAAGTAAGCTACATAATATAATACAACATCCAGAAGTTTTACAGTTTGCAAAAAGCATCATAAATTATGCACTATCGGATGATTTTAAACCAAAGGTTACATTATCTTACGAGGATTTAGCGAATATTTTTGAATAATGGAAATTCTGGTTTTTAAACAGTACCACCGGCTTAGCCGGTGGTTGATTTTCTTTGGGATACAATTAAGGGGTTAATGCAAAATGATTTTTATCTATATTTTACATTAACCCCTTATATAGTAAGATTTAAGTACCAAACAACAAATTTGATTTTAAAGAAATATATCCAAATTACTTTTCTATCTTTTTATTAACAATACTGTTAAATCATTTACATTAGTACCAGTGGCTCCAGTTATAATAAGTCCATCACAAATCTTCAATGCATGATAAGAATCATTATTCTCAAGAACATCATATATATCAATTCCCTTTTCCGATAATACTTTCTTTGTACTAGTGTCAACATAGCCACCTGCTGCATCTGTCGGTCCATCAGTTCCATCCGAACCAACAGAAAACACGGCAACATCTTTTAGACCCTCAAGATTAATTGCTGCAGAAAGAGCTAATTCTTGATTTCTTCCTCCCTTGCCATCGCCCTTTAAGCGAACTACAGTCTCTCCACCCATAATAAAAGCTAACGACTTTTCGGTATTATTATAGTATTGTGCAATTGAAGATAGCATACTACCTGCCTCTTTTGCTTCACAGCTAAGACTAGCGGTTAGTATGATTGGTTCATAACCAAGACGTCTACATGCATGCTCTGCCGCTACACAAAGCTGAGTAACACTTCCTGTAATTTTGGTAGTCACATTACTTAGTTCATGAGGTGGTTCTTTCTGCAATAAATCATCAATTTCCTTCGTTACTGTAATTCCATACTTTTTTATAATTGCACAGGCTTGCTCACTGGTTGAGCAATCTGGATAGGCTGGGCCAGAAGCTATCATATCAAGAGGATCACCGATGATATCCGATAAAACAATGGAAAATATCTGTGCTGGTTCACACAGCTTAGCAAACTTTCCCCCCTTAACCCCTGACAATCGTTTACGTATCGTATTCATTTCAATAATATTAGCTCCACTTGCTAATAATTGCTGGGTCAGTTCTTCAAGCATACTAGCAGGTATCAGAGGTTTCTCAAAAAGTGCAGAACCTCCTCCTGAAATTAATAACAATACTTTGTCGGAAGAATTTAAGTGCGATACAAGTTTTATTGCTTCATTGGTCGTAGCAAAGGAATTATCATCTGGAATTGGATGCCCAGCTTCAAAAATACGTATATTAGCTAAATCTCCATTTGAATGTCCGTATTTCGTAATTACTACGCCATCTTTAATTTTCTCACCAAGTATATCGCTAGCTGCTTTTGCCATCGACCAGGCCGCCTTCCCAATTGCAACCAAATAAAGGTTTCCACTGGAAAAGTCTTCACCCTTTAATGCTTTTTTCACTGCAGTATCTGGCATAGCAGCCATTATTGCTTCATTTATAATTACTTGTGCATCTGTTTTTAAGCTCAATAAGTATCTCCCCTTTATTCGTATGGAGAGTTGAAAGTTAATAATACTTACTTTAACCCCAACACTCCTTACGTACTGAAAATCATATTTATAATAATAAACCCATTTTTTATTATATAAAATATTATTTTATTATGAAATATATTATGTACACATTAATGAGCGACGCTATACCCACAATTAAAGTACCTAATGTCTGAGTTCTATATCCATCTTCAACCTTCATCTTACCAAAATTCGTAACAACCCAGAAATAGCTATCATTTGCATGAGAAACTGTCATGGCACCAGCCCCAATTGCAATAACTGTAAGTGCTGCAAGTGGAGAAGTAGCAAGACCAAGGGTTGTAAGCATTGGTGCTAAGATACCAGCCGTAGTTGTAAGTGCAACAGTCGATGAGCCCTGTGCAGTCTTTAAAATAGCTGAAAGTAAAAATGGGAATAGTAATCCAAGTGTCGCCAGGGCTGTTGAATTATCCTTAATATAGTCTACCATACTAGAGGAAGCTATAACATTTCCTAACACACCGCCTGCCGCAGTGATAAATAAAATAGGACCAGATACTTTTAATGTATCATTTGTAATCTCATAAAATTCACTCATTTTTTTCTGACTCGCTAATAGGAATACACCAAAAATTACGCCAACTGCAATTGCAATAATAGGAGTTCCTAGAAAAGTTAGAATGGATAGGGACATACCTGCCATTGAAAATGCAGAAGAAACTCCCATTAAAATAATTGGGATGATAATAGGTGCAAAGGACATAAATGCATTTGGTAGCTTTCCAAAGCTAGCAACAAGTTCTTCATAAGTCTGAACCATCTCTTCATTCATATTATTTGCCTCATCTTCTGCTTTCACCTTTTTACCTACTCTTATAGCAAAGAAGTAAGACGCAATTAAAGGAAGAATAGAACAGACGGTACCCATTCCCATTACTAATAACAAATTAGTTTCCTGTCCAAGACCTTCATACAATGTATTGGCAGCTGCAATCGGTCCTGGTGTTGGAGGGATAAAGCAATGGGAAATATATAATCCCATAGAAAGTGCTACTGTACATGCGACAGAAGACTTCATGGTACGCTTTACTAGAGCTTTTCGAATGGGATTTAAAATAACAAAACCACTATCACAAAAAACTGGAATTGAGACAATCCATCCCATAATGAGCATAGCAAGCTCTGGATTCTTTTTACCAACAACTCGTACCACACAGTCAGCCATTTTAAGCGCTGCACCCGTCTTTTCTAACAATGTGCCAACAAGTGCTCCAAGAATAATAACAATACCTATACTCTTAAAAGTGTTACTAAACCCACCGCCAATAACTCCAGGTAGATCAGTTAATGGAATACCTGCTACAATACCAAAAAGTAAAGAGATGCTCATAATAGAGATGAACGGGTGAATCTTCCATTTTGAAATAGCTACAATCATAATAATAACCGCAATAACAAAAGCAATAATAAGTGCTATCCCTGACATAAATAACTCCTCCTTTAATTTTAGGATATTTTACTAAAAATTAACAAATTTCCTAATATTTATTGTAAGTTATATACAATCAGTTGACAATGTTTTTGATACCAAATTATTGCATTTATTTATGTTATCTATAACAATCTTATTTAAAACCCACCAAATATATCACGATAAAAATGAATTGCTATATAAAATAGTGATGAATGCCTGATTGACCTCGGATCATATCCCGTACGTTCCCATAGACGACGCAACTTGTATTGCAATGTATTCTTATGTATAAACAAATGATCTGCAGATTTGTTTATCGCACCTTCCATGTCATAATATACTTCAAGTAAAACCATGGAGCTACGAATCTCTTCCTCCGTATATCCCTTAAAGATACGATGAATAAACTCTAACTTAATCCGTTCACTAATTTCATCGGTAAACACTTCCATGTTTAAATCATCATAAAATCTTATATCTCGTTTATGTGTACGCATACATGCTTTATTAGCTTTCTGTGCACAAATCAATGCTGTCTGCACATAAGTAAAGCTATCTACCTTACTATCAATTCCAATTGCAAGATTCATTAGATAATGGTCTTCTACTTGCTTTTTTAAGTCATATGCTAATCTCTCTACACTCTCATCTGCTATGGTTGTAACCGCGCATACTAGCGTTGAACCGGATTTATAATAAATGTTACGTGAGTCTGTATTGGTTATTAGTTTCTTAACATAGTTTTCTACTTCCTCTATCGTCTGCATTGTCTGCAAATCTTGATTGCTATCTACACGGTAAAAACTACATACTAAAATGCGTCTAGGTATTGTTATATCAAATCCAAGCAGTTTTCCTCGTTTAATAAAATCAGGAGTAATATTTTTTACTTCGCCACTTAACCATTCCGCAAGATAACGATTACATACATTTTCTTTCATTTGCTTTTGCTCAATAGAATACGCATTCTCAAGAAGCAATTCTGTCATACGTTTTATAATGAGTGTACTTTGAACAATCTTATCATACTCACCTGTAATTCCTAAAACCCCTACGATACACCCTTGTAGCTTTAATGGATAATTAATACCTTGTAATGCACCGTCAAATTCACCATCAAAATGTACCATAATCTCATCAATTTGATTCTCAATAATTTGAAAAGCACCTTCATGGAAGGTATTGATCCGTGCTGCATTGGAACTTGCAACTATAATTCCTTTCTCATTCATTATATTAATCTTCATTGGAATTACAGCATTTACTTCATTAACAATGTTCGTAGCTATTTGCGTAGATAAGAGCATATTTTCACCTCAAATTCTATATATCTTTTGATAGTTCCATTCGAGTCCATTATGTTCAGTAGATTATTTAATTACCATTATTATACAACTTTAACCACTTTACAGCAAACTTATATAGTAATCAGGATCAACGACATAGCTTTCTTTTATTTTCATTACAATACAAAAAAGCTGTAACAAAACGAAGTTTCATTTTGTTACAGCGTATAAATTTTAAATAAATACAATAATAATTTTAATCTACCGCAAATTGGCTTTGATAAAGATTTGAATAAAAGCCATTCTTCTCTAACAATTCATCATGGGTACCCTGCTCAATAATATGACCATCTTTCATTACAAGAATCGTATCCGCTTCCTTAATTGTTGAAAGTCTATGAGCAACAATAAAACTTGTTCTACCTTGCATCATTGCTGTAAAAGCTTTTTGAATTTGAATCTCAGTTCTTGTATCAATGGAAGATGTTGCTTCATCAAGAATGAGCATTGGTGGTAAACTAAGCATAACTCTTGCAATACAAAGTAATTGCTTTTGACCCTGTGAAATATTACCGCCCTCTTCATTAATCAACGTATCATAACCATTCGGTAATCGTTTTATAAAACTGTGGGCGTGAGCAGCTTTTGCTGCATTAATTACCTCTTCCTCTGTTGCATCTGGTTTTCCATATGCGATATTATCGCGAATTGTACCAGATTTTAACCAGGTTTCTTGTAGTACCATACCGTAGTTGCCACGTAAACTATCTCTAGTGATGTCCCTAATATCGTGGCCATTTACTGCGATTGATCCTTGATCAACATCATAAAAACGCATCAATAAATTTATAATCGTTGTCTTTCCACATCCTGTTGGTCCAACAATCGCAATTTTTTGTCCTGGTCTTACCGATAAGTTCAAATCCTCGATTAAAGATACTTCTTTCTTATAGGAAAAGCTTACATGACTTAACTGTACACTACCATCCACTTGATTTAACTGAATTGCATCTTCTTTATCAGGAATTTGTGCTGGTTCATCCATTAATTCAAAAACTCGTTTTGCCGACGCAAAAGCATTTTGAAGTTCCGTTACTACGCCTGAAATCTCATTAAATGGCTTAGTATACTGATTGGCGTAATTTAAAAAGCTTGATAATTGACCAACGGATAATCTTCCTTGGATTGCTGAAATTGCACCAAAGATACCAACTCCTGCATAAACCAAACCATTAATAAATCGAGTACTTGGATTTGTTAATGAAGAGAAAAAGATAGCTTTTACAGAGCATCTCTGTAATCTTGTATTGATTTCATCAAAGCGTTCCTTTGCTTCTTCTTCATAGCTAAAGGCTTGAACAATCTTTTGATTTCCAACCATCTCTTCAACAAGAGATGTCATTTCACCTCTAGTTTTAGACTGCAATTGAAACATAGAAAAGGTTCGTTTCGCTATAAAATTAGCTACAAATAAAGACAAAGGTGTTATTAATACAACAATGAAAGTAATCTTTACATTGATGGATAACATAAAACAAAACGTTCCTAGAATCGTAATAATCCCAGTAAATAACTGAGTAAATCCCATAAGCAATCCATCAGAAAGCTGATCTACATCCGTAACAACTCTACTAATAACATCACCATATTGACGTGAATCTACGTATTTTAAAGGAACAATTTGTAGATGACGAAATGTTTTTTCACGGATATCCTTTACCACATGAAATGTCATACGGTTGTTACATAAGTTCATTAACCATTGAGCGATTGCAGTAATTACAACTACAACGAATAATCGTACTAATGTCGCTTTGATACCAGTAAAATCTACATTACCTTTATCAATAATAAAATCAATGCTTTCCCCAATAATAATAGGCACATAAAGGGTTAATGCGACACTAATTATCGCAAATAAAAATGATAAAATTAAAAATAACGTATACGGTTTTAGCAGTAAAAAGATGCGTTTTACAACCTCTTTTTGTGAGTTGTCATTGTGTTTGTTTTTATATTGATTTCTCATCTGTTCACCTCTTCATTCGATAACTGGGAAAGACAGATTTCTTTATATATCTCACAAGTATTAAGTAACTCTTCATGTTTTGCAAAACCAACCATCTTACCTTCATCTAGTACTATAATACGATCCGCATTCTTAATTGTTGTTGCTCTTTGTGATACAATAAATACGGTCATTCCTTTCGTTTTCGTCGCAATGGCTTTTCTTAATTTAGCATCGGTTGCATAATCAAGTGCAGATGCACTATCATCTAGAATCAATATCTCTGGCTTTGAAACTAATGCTCTTGCAATGGTTAATCTCTGTCTTTGTCCTCCGGATAAGTTTTTACCACCCTGTGAAATTTCCTCATCCAAGCCACCAGCCTTTGAATCTACAAACTCCCTTGCCTGTGCAATATCAAGTGCTTCATAGATTTCTTCATCCGTAGCGTCTTTCTTACCCCACTTCATATTATCTCGTATGGTTCCTTTAAATAGTACCGCTTTTTGTGGAACTATTCCAATTTTTCCTCGAAGAGTAGAGAGTTTATAATCCTTTACATTGATACCGTCTACCAAAAGTGCACCCTTGGTTACATCATAAAATCTTGCAATTAAATTCACTAAAGTTGTCTTACCAGCACCAGTACCACCAATAATTCCTATTGTTTCTCCCGGTTTTATATCAAAGGATAAATCACTTAATGAAGTATCAGAATCGTTCTCATATGAAAAGGAAACATCTTTAAAAGAAACCTTAACCTCTGATTTTTTCATATTATCTATTTCTACGCTACCATCTACAATACTTGTGGTTCTATCAAATACTTCATTTACTCTTGCAATGGAAGCCGTTGCCTTCGTTAGAGATACAATTAATAATGACATCGTAATTAATGCTAGTAAAATCTGAGACATATAATTAACTAATGCTATGACCTCTCCTTGGGTTAAACTTCCAATATTTACTTCAATTCCACCAAACCAAATGATAGCAATAATTGCAACATTAACAACAATATACGTTAACGGATTCATAAGCGCTGAAATCCTACCAACGGTTGCTTGGGTATGAAGCAAATCCTCACTAACTTCGTCAAACTCTCGCGTCTCTACATTTTGCTTTGAAAATGCACGGATGACACGAACACCAACTAAGTTTTCTCTAGTCTTTTGAGATACTCGATCCAACTTATTTTGCACCTTCTTATACAAAGGGATACAATAAAATACAATTCCATAGATAATAATCGAAAGTATTGGAACAGAAATCAAGAAGATAAGTGCGATTTTAACATGAATAGTAAACGCCATGATAAGTGCACCGATTACGATAAATGGAGATCGTAAAAAGAGTCGCAATCCCATGTTTACACCCGATTGTACTTGATTGATATCACTGGTAATTCGAGTTATTAGCGTCGAAGTTCCAATTGTATCTAATTCAGAATATGAAAAACGATTGATATGGGCAAACATATCTTTTCTTATTTTCGTACCAAAGCCTACCGAAGCTACTGCAGCGAAATATTGTGCAGTTAGTGAACAAACTAAGCCTATGACACCTAAAAGTATTAAGATAATCCCTCGATGATAGATATACCTACTATCATTGTTCTTAATACCAATATCTATGATCTGTGCCATAATTACAGGAACTAGTAATTCGAATATTGCTTCTAGCATCTTGAATAATGGGCCAATGATACTTTCCTTTTTGTAATCTTTTAAATACTTAATAATCTTTCTCAATGTCCTCTTCTCCTGTATTATTTCAGAATATGTAATTACTTCTTGCATTATAATTAAGAAGTCATCTCTTCTTATTATATGTGTATCAAATAAATTTTACAAGTTATAGCAAGAATAATCCTTAGTTTTGTTACATTTTCCTCTTCCAAAAATACTGCGAACACATGACTTACTTCTATATAAGATATCACATAATTGTAATATCATACATTCTTTCATGCTAAAAGAATTATTGGTTCATTTTTTTACTACGATTTTTCGCAACTTTACTTCACAAAGCTAATAAAAGGAGACCGCAACGGTCTCCTTTTATTAATTATATTAGGACAATCTCATTTTAAAATCTTCATATCCAAATGTTTTTATTACCTTTAATTCCTCTTCTTTTGTATAAACTGCAATTGAAGGCAAATTAATTCCATTAAACGTATTATTTTTTACCATACTATAGTGTGCCATATCACAAAATATCAAAAGATCATCTTTTTTTAAAGGTTCATCAAATGAGTAATCCCCTATAACATCTCCTGCCAAACATGTAGGGCCTCCAAGGCGATAGGTATATTTCTTTTCATTTGGCTTTCCAGCTCCAATAATTTCTGGACGATAAGGCATTTCTAACACATCCGGCATATGACATGCAGCCGAGGTATTTAAAATCGCACAAGGCATTCCATTTTCATTAAAATCTAGTACTTTTGCAACTAAATATCCAGTATTTAATGCAACAGCCTCTCCAGGCTCTAAGTAAACATCCACATGATATGTTTCCTTCATATGATTAATGCACTTAATCAGCGTCTCCACATCATAATCTGGCCTTGTAATATGATGACCTCCGCCAAAATTAATCCATTTCATTTTGTGTAGTATGGCTCCAAATTTCTGTTCCACTACCTTAAGAGTTCGGACTAAAACATCTGAATTTTGCTCGCACATGGTATGAAAATGCAAACCTTCAATCCCAGTTAAATCAACATTCTTTAATTTATCAATTGTTACACCAAATCTAGAGCCTTTGATACAGGGATTATAAATATCTGTTTCTATCTCCGAATACTCTGGATTAATACGAAGTCCCACACCAATCTTTTTTCCACAATCAGTGATCATATCACGGTAAGTTATCCACTGATTTATGGAATTAAACACAATGTGATCCACGTAAGGTATAATTTTTGTTAGTTCTTCTTTCTCAAACGCAGGGTTGAAAATATGAGTCTCCTTGCCCATCTCTTCATATCCAAGTCTTGCCTCAAATAAAGAACTTGCTGTTGTTCCGTTAAGATACTGTCCAATCAGAGGATAAAAGTAAAACATTGAAAAACCCTTTTGAGCAAGTAAAATTTTACAACCAGTGCGGTCGATGACACTTTTTAAAAGTTCTAAATTTTTAATTAATAAACGTTCATCTACCACATATGAAGGCGTTGGAACGTGCGTAAAATCAATTTTATTCATCCCTGTCCTCACTTTATAATATTAGACTTTATAATATTAGATTTTATAATATTAGACGTTATAACTTTAAAACTCATTTAACAGGACTCTAATCTACAAGCTCTGGTGCAAAACTTTCTTTCCAAGGAAGTCCCCATGTATTTAATGCCTCCATAAATGGATCTGGATCAAATTCCTCAACATTATAAACACCCTTCTTATCCCATTTACCAGTCATGACCATCATTGCACCAATCATTGCTGGAACTCCAGTGGTATAAGAAATTGCTTGAGAACCAACTTCACGGTAGCATTCTTGGTGGTCGCAAACATTGTAAACGTAGTAATTAACCTCTTTACCATCCTTTACACCCTTATAAATGCAGCCGATATTTGTTTTACCAACAGTTCTAGGTCCAAGGCTTGCAGGGTCAGGAAGAACTGCCTTTAAAAACTGTAATGGAACAATTTTCTTTCCTTCAAATTCAATTGGTTCAATGGAAGTCATGCCTACATTCTCTAAACATTTTAAGTGTGTTAGGTAGCTTTGTCCAAAGGTCATAAAGAAACGAATTCTTTTAATTCCTTTGATATTTAGAGCCAAGGACTCTAATTCTTCATGATGTAACAAGTACATATCCTTTTCCCCAACCTCAGGAAAGTTATAAACCCTCTTAATTTCCATAGGTTTTGTTTCTATCCATTCTCCATTCTCCCAATAGCTTCCGTTTGCAGAAACCTCACGAATATTGATTTCAGGATTAAAATTCGTTGCAAATGGATATCCATGGTCACCTGCATTACAGTCTAAAATATCAATTTCATGAATTTCATCAAAATAATGTTTCATCGCATATGCAGAGAAAACACCTGTAACACCTGGATCAAATCCGCTTCCAAGTACTGCAGTTATTCCAGCTTTCTCAAATTTTTCACGGTATGCCCATTGCCATTTGTATTCAAATTTAGCAGTATCAAGTGGCTCGTAATTCGCTGTATCTAAATAGTTTGTTTTTGTCTCAAGACAAGCATCCATTATGGTCAAATCTTGGTATGGTAGTGCAACATTAATTACAATGTCTGGTTTATATTCACGTATTAATGCTACTAATTCCTCTACATTATCTGCATCCACTTGTGCAGTTGTGATTTTAGTTCTTTTTGTGGAGTATTGATTCTCCATTGCATCTAACTTTTCTTTCATTGCATCACACTTAGATTTTGTTCTACTTGCAATACAGATTTCTTCAAATACATCAGCATTTTGCCAACATTTATGTACAACTACACCAGCAACTCCGCCAGCACCAATGATTAACGCTCTTCCCATTTCATTTCCTCCCAAAATCTATTTTTTACTTAAGTTAGCAGAAATCTATGCTAAACTAACAGCACTTGCATCTAAGCAAGCTTACTTAAATTAACGATACTTTCACCTAAACCGGCATCTATATTACCTAAATTAAAATATTTTCACCTAAACTAGCATCTCTCTCGACTAAGCAAATAATATTATCGCCCTAGCTAACATCACTCTCAACTAAGTATAATATTATCGCCCTAGCTAATATCACTCTCGACTAAACTAACATCAACAAAATCTCTCTTAATAACTTGCAAGCAAGGGCAGTTGAGGCACCACTTTGGTCATATACTGGTGATAACTCATTCATATCAAACGCTACTACATTCAATTTTGTAGCCTTTTTTAATGCGTTAAAAAGATCCATAAATGTAACGCCACCAGCCTCAGGGGTTCCCGTTCCTGGGAATACTGATGGATCAAGCACATCTAAATCAACCGTGATATACACTGGAACATCTTTAAGTTCTTCAAGTACATCCTCAAGGGTATCAAAGTTAAATTTACAAGTGGTAATATGCTCTTTTGCCCAAGTAAATTCTTCTCTATCTCCACTTCGTATCCCAAATTGAAAGATTTTTTTATCTCCTACTAAGTCATAACAACGTCTCATCACTGTCGCATGAGATAATGTAACTCCTAAATAATCATCCCTTAAATCTGCATGTGCATCAAAATGTATAATGTGAAGATTCGGATGCATCAAAACTGCACTTCTCACCATACCAAGGGTTACGAGATGCTCTCCACCAAGCATAATTGGTAGTTTTTTATCCTTAAGCAAATTAAGAGAAAATTCCTCAATCATTGCTAAAGCTCTTTCTGGATTACCAAACGGAAGCTCTAAATCTCCTCCGTCAAACACCGAATAATCCAGCAAGTCTTTGTCTTGATAAGGACTATAAGTTTCTATCCCATAACTTTCATTACGTATCGCAGCACTTGCAAATCTTGTACCAGGACGATACGATGTTGTACTATCAAAAGGCGCTCCAAAGATAACTAATTTGCTATCCTCATACTCCGCTTCACAACCAATAAATGTATGTATATTTCTATTCATTTCCGTGTAATAACTCCTTTACGTAATTCGGCAAATAAAAACACCCTTTATGCAAATCTGTATTGTAATAACGAACCGATAACTGAAGGGCATTCCACATCTCCTCATTTAAATCACGAATCGGATCATACTTCTTAGAAGCAAACCCAAACAGCCAATGTCCAGACGGATAGGATGGAATATGGCATTGATACACTGTACTAAGTGGAAATACGGAAGTTATATGCTTATGTGCCTTTTGCACAGTCTTTGAATGCTCATTGTAAAATGGGCTTTCATGCTGATTAATTAATATTCCATCTTCATGTAATGCCTTAAAGCAATTCCCGTAAAATTCTCGAGTAAATAAGCCTTCTGCTGGTCCAAAAGGATCTGCACAATCAACAATAATCAAGTCGTATTGATCTTGTTTACTTCGTACAAATCGGAGTCCCTCTTCAAAGTACATATGAACTCTAGGGTCATTTAACTTACAAGCAGTAAATGGCATGTACTGCATGCAAAGTGTTACTACATCCTTATCTACTTCCACCATATCAATGTTTTCAATAGAGTCATATTTTGTGAGTTCTCGTATCGTTCCTCCATCACCAGCACCAATAACTAATACATTCTTTACATTTGGATGAACTGCCATTGGCACATGTGTAATCATTTCATGATAGATAAACTCATCCTTTTCAGTTATCATTAATTCACCATCTAACACAAGGATTCTTCCGTATTCGTAAGTCTCTAGTATATCAATTTGCTGTAGCTCACTAACGTGGCTAACCAATTGTTTTTTGCTTTTCATAGAAAAACGAACTTCCTTTGTGTGTTGATCGGTATACCAAAGTTCCATCTTGTCCCCCTATTCTTGCACACGTTTTTACGCATAATTATGCCTTTTGGGCCTAATCTTTAATCTCGCGCTTTAACCCTTGCGCATTTAACATCTATTCCAATACAATGTTGATATTTTCAATTTTCATATCCTCAGTTCCAGTCATAAAACAACCTTTTTCCTTGGCATAGGCAATATGATTTAAGATGTCTTCTGTAATTCTTTCACCTGGAGCTAAAAGCGGAATTCCTGGAGGATAGCACATAACAAATTCTCCACTAATTGCACCTTTACTTTGATGAATCGGAATCGAACGCTTTTTGCCATAAAATGCTTCCTGCGGTCCCATTACGATTTGAGGATTAATATATTCATGGTCAAACATCCCTGCTTGATCTTTTTGGTGCAAGCGTTTAATTTCAGAAAGTGCAGAAATCAAACGTTCAATCTCTAAGTTGCGATCACCAGAGGATATAATCGCTAATATGTTTCCAATATCACCAAACTCAATTTGGATTCCGTAATCATCTCTTAATAAGTCATAAACTTCAATGCCAGCTAACCCAATATTCCTTGTATGTATCGAAAGCTTTGTTGTATCAAAAGCATATACTGTATCATTGTTAACTAGTTCCTCCCCAAAAGCATAATATCCACCAAGTTTATTTATTTCACTTCTTGCATAAGTTGCAAAATCAATGGTTTTATCAAACATCTGCTTTCCATTAAGACTTAGGTTTTTCCTAGCAATATCAAGGGAGGATAATAACAAGTATGAAGCACTTGTTGTCTGAGTTAGGTTAATTACCTGTCTTACATAATCAGCATTTACTGTATTTTTAGTTAATAAAATAGAGCTTTGTGTTAATGAACCACCCGTTTTATGCATACTAACCGCAGACATATCAGCACCAGCTTCCATCGCAGAAATTGGTAAATCTTCATGGAAGTAAAAATGAGTGCCGTGTGCTTCATCTACTAAAACCAACATCCCATGTTGATGAGCAAGCTCAACGATTGCTTTTAAGTTAGAGCAGATTCCATAGTAAGTAGGGTTATTCACGAGAACAGCCTTAGCATCTGGGTTTTCAATAATTGCTGCTTTTACATCATCTACTGACATTCCAAGTGGTATACCAAGTTCCTTATTTATCCCTGGATTGATATACACTGGGAGCGCACCACAAACCACCAAGGCATTGATTGCGCTACGATGAACATTCCTAGGCATAATTACCTTATCGCCAGCTTTACAAACTGACATAATCATCGCCTGCACAGCAGCCGTTGTACCATTTACAATAAAAAAGGCTTCATCCGCCTTAAATGCTTCGGCACACAAATGTTGAGCCTCCTTAATTACCGATACAGGATGGCATAGATTATCCAGTGGTTTCATGGAATTCATGTCAAGACTCATTGTGGTTTCACCCAAAAAATGCTTAAGTTCTTTATTTCCTCGTCCACCTTTATGCCCAGGTACATCAAAATGGGCCAAACGATTTAATCGTTGCTCTTCAAGGGCTTGATGGATTGGAGTATCTTGTTGAGAAAGTGTCTTCATAGCTGTTCTCATCCTTTCAAAACATTTTTATATTTAAAATTTCCTTTTATGTCCATTTCATGTCGATTTAGTATACACGAAACAAAAATAAAATGCAAGAGTAATATTAAACTTCATTCTTAGTATTACTGTTACTTTGATATAAATTTTTATATTTTTTCAAAAAAAGTTAGGCTATTCTAAGTTTCAACTTTACTAATACTTAACTTAAAAACCTTGGTTTTAAGCCTTTTTTCATTAAATCTAAAAATAAAATAATTTTTTTGAAAAAATATAAAAAAAATTACGCTTGTAAAATTGAAGTCATTTTACAAGCGTAGTTCATAATCAGTTTTATGTATAAATATTAATTTCATACGTATATTTCTTAAAAAAGTCTTAAGCTTCTTTTGTAGATGTTCAATCAAAGAACTTCGTTACTTACGATATTTTCACTTAATAATCTAATTTTCTAGTTCTTACATAATACGAATCAATACCATGTAGACTAACGTTCCAAGTCCAATACTTAATAATGTATTTCGCTTCTTGCTATGTATAAATATTATAAAAAGCACCGCTATAATTTCAGGAATACCATAAGGAGTACTATTAAATTTTATACCCTTTAAACAATATACCACAAGCATCCCACTAGTCGCATAGGGAAGAGTTTTTCCAAGATAATCAATAATCTTTGGAGTATGTTCTCTCCGGCCAAAAATAAGAAATGGTAAAAACCTTGTTAGCATAGCTCCTATAGCAACCATAAGAATAATAATTAATGTCTGTGAGGTTGAAAAAACCATATTATTTGTCATTACTGCACTCATCACAACCGCCCTCTCCTATTCCATGATCAATTTGATTTCGAAAAGCAATCGTAATTACTAAAATGAGTACCATTGCTACTAATATAAAAAAAGTTTGTCCAACAATCAATAACGAAACAATAGAACATACTACACCGATAATGGCTGGAATATGATTTTTCTGCGACTTCCATTGTTCTACAAAGATAACAACAAACAAGGCAGTTAGGGCAAAATCAAGTCCTGCAGTCTCAAACTTTATAAATGAACCAATAAAGGCTCCAAATGCTGTACCAATGACCCAATACAAATAATTTAGTAAGGATACAAAAACATAAAACATAGTTTTATTTGTTCCTTCTTTTGGCGTTGCATTGCATACAACGGAAAAGGTTTCATCACATAATGTAAATATCAAAAAAGGTTTGGCCTTTTTCATACCTTTATATTTTTGCAACATAGATAATCCATAAAATAAATGTCTTGCATTCACTAAAAAGGATAAAAACAAAGCATATACCGGATTAAATGTGGATACTAACAGTGTTATGGAAACATACTGCATGCTGCCACAAAATGCTATCAAACTCATTAAAATAGCAAAAATAGGAGCATATCCTTTACTAGACATTAATACCCCATAAGCAGTTCCAAGAACAATAAACCCAACAAATACTGGTATTGTATATGGAAATGCATCCTTGATAGCAATTTTATACTGTTCACGACGCGTCATAATCCTACTCCTTATCTATGTATATTTGTGTATGTTTATACATTTTCATGTATTCTTCTTTTAAATACTATTCCTTCTATTAAACATCAAACAACCCTATATGTCAAGTATAACCACGGTGGTCAATATATTGTTTTTTACTTCAACACATAATAATAGTTATATTATTACATGTATTATGTATTGTTTGAAAGTGGGAATTAAAATTATTTTTTTAATAAAGAATGGAATCTTATTCACAATGTCCGATGATAATAATGTTGACTTAGGTGATATATTAATAAATGATGGGAAAGTAATTAACATTGCTTCGACAATTGATTCATATGAATTTTCAGATACCAAAATCTTTATTATGCGTGCAGCTATCACCTCCGTGAGGGTATAAAAATGATCAACGCTGTTAAACTTTGCAACGTTGATCAACATATATCTATGCAATTTTTCGTTGATTCAAAATACGATTAATAAATAGCAAATAAATGCTTGTAGATACAATACCCGCTACAATATCTACCACTGGTTCTGTATAAAAGGCTGAATCAACACCAAAGACTGCCGGGAATACAAGTACGCATACAAAGAAAAGAAATTTACGGGATAATGATAATGGTAAGGACATTTTAACAATTCCCATACCTGTAAACCCATCAACGATTGTATACTGTAAGGCAAGTGGAATAATTCCAAGGGTATATACTTTAATTGCCCATCTACAGTATTTCATATACTCAACATTGTTCGTAAACATTTGAACAAATATATCTGGGATGGTATTTGCTATTACCATCATAACACTTGTAAAGATGACTGCAATTAAGGCGATATAACGCTGTGCTTGTTTAATTCTATCAATTTGCTTTGCACCATAGTTATAGCCTAAAATAGCTTGGGTTCCACCTGTAATTCCTCCAAGAGGCATTGTAATAATTAACATAAAGCTTTGTACAATTGTAGCACATGTAACAAGCATGTCCCCATTTTGGACACCGCCATATTTTTGTAAAACCATATTCAAAACAATGATTAATACATTATCAGAGGCTAGAATTATAAATGGTGCAAGTCCCAGTATAAGCACTTGTTTTAAGACCTTAACAGAATAGCCTCCAAAGGTTATTTTAATTGGAACGCGATTACCAAATAATATATATAGAATAAAGAGTGCCGATAGCGCTTGTGAAAGTACAGTTGCAATTGCAGCTCCTTTTACTCCTAGTCCAAACGCAAAAATAAAAATTGGGTCTAATATAATATTAGCCACTGCGCCAATAATTACAGAATACATTCCTATTTTCGCAAAGCCTTGACATATAATAAATTGGTTCATTCCTGCGGCAATGAATGCAAAAACAGTACCTAATACATAGACGCTCATATAATTTTCCGCGTAAACAAATGTTTCCTCACTTGCTCCAAACCACATAATCATTTTATTTTTTAATAGCAAAGTGATAATTGTTAGTACGATACCAATAGAAATAATTCCGATAAAGCAGTTCGCTAAAATCTTTTTTGCCCCTTCTTCATCTTTTTCGCCCATTCTTATGCTTAATAAAGGAGCCCCTCCAATGCCAATCCAAAATGCAAATGATGCAATTAAATTTACGATTGGCCCAGTGACTCCTACACCAGCTAAAGCTGTTTCCCCTATTTCTTTCATGTGTCCAATATACATTCGGTCAACAATACTATAAAGCACACTTACAAATTGCGCTAGCATCGATGGTATTGCTAACCGAAGTACCAGACGTTTTACAGAATCTTTTCCTAAGTCATTCTCAACTTTTCTTCCGCCCATTGTATTCACCTATCATTAATTTATTTGATATAATTCATTGTACCAAATGAAACTATACTAAAATAAAAAAATAAGGTCAATAGGAAAAATAAAAAATTAATTACACTTAGTCATCTCTTCCAAACAAACGAAGTAATCGTAAAAAGATATTAATAAAATCTAGATATAACTCAAGAGCTCCAAACAAAGCAATTGCCGTAGTTGACATACCGATATTAGTCTTAGACATCTCTTTTATCTTTTGCATATCATAAGCTGTAAGCCCAATAAATATAGCCAATCCAACGATAGATATCATAAAATCAAGACCTGAACTCTTCATAAAGATATTAATAACACTAAGTACAATAACCCCTATTAAACCCATCATTCCAATGGATCCAACACTTGTTAAATCACTTTTTGTTACATACCCATAAACTGCCATTAAGCCAAATACAATCGCTGCTATTACAAATACAGAAAAAATTGATCCTATTTCATATACTAAAAATATTGTAGATAGAGTAGCACCATTGATTACTGCATACAGTAAAAATAATGCGCCTGCAAGACCAACTTTCTTTTTCTCAAGTACCCTAGTAGCTGCAAATACAACTCCTAATTCAACTATCAATAAAACAAACATCGACTGGTTGCTTAAGAATTCAGTGAAACCTGTGTCATAAACAATAAATGCAGAAATAGCAGAAACAAATAACCCGATAAACATAAATATAAATGTTTTTGACATAACCAAACTTGTTTCCATAGCATCTATTCTATTAGGTGATGCATATTGATCGTATTTCCCGATGTTATTATCCATTTAAATCACTCCTATTTTTATTCATATTTTAGTGACTATATCACATTATTATTTTACAATATGTACCATTGATATGCAATGTTTTTTATGTACACATTCCTTTTTTCCGCATATGCTGTAGTATTAGCGTATGAATTATATGGAGGCAATTTATATGACAAACTTTCGTTCATTTGAAGGGACGATTATACAAATAGATAATGCCTGGACTGATAGTACAATAAATTCCGGTTGTACTCAACAATTTTCCGTTGTGAATGAATCTGGAGATATGGTTAATTTTATAGTTACCTCAGATACCTATATTTTAGATCATAAAATGTTAGAAATCGGGGATCATGTCATTGGCTTTTATGATGCGAACGCTCCAGTTCCATTTATCTTTCCACCTCAGTACAGAGCAATTGTTATGGCCAGAGTTTCTCGCAGCGAAACTATAGCAGTTGATTATTTTAACAGACAACTGGTAAGTAGCGATGGCTTTTTAAAACTAAACATCGGACCTTCTACAATGATTATGTTAACAAATGGACAGCGCTTTACTGGAAATCCGTCCAACAATAATTTAGTTGTTGTGTATAGTTTCTCTACTCGCAGTATTCCAGCTCAGACAACACCTAGTAAAATTATTGTGCTTTGTTCGAAGTAAAATTAAAGTGCATTGTTTGAAGTAAATATAAAGTACTTTGTTCTTAATAAATGTAAAGTACTTTGCCCGGTGTAAATATAAAGTACTTTGCTCAACGTAAATATAAAGTACATTGCTTAAAGTATATAAATAGCTCTATGCTCAAAGTATATTCCCAAGGCAAATATAAATAATATCTGTTTTTTAAATTGACTGTTTCATACTAATTATGTGTAATTCTATACTCCTCTCCATAACAATAAAAATGGATTTTAAAACGAATTACCTGCACTATTAAACTTAACATAATTAGTATGAAACATTACCTTTTTTTCTCTAATAACTGCTCATGAAATGAACCTTCTTACCTTCTTTTTTATAGACCTAAGAATCTATTGTAATCTTTAATTTTATCTGATATATTAAGAATATTGAATCGAGTCTGAAATCCATATTACTATTCTAAGTAAATCATCTGTGGTTTGAAATTCGAAACATCTAAAATTAAATCCATACAGGAGTAAAGTATGAAAAAAAACAGAATATTGATATTTATGCTTGTACTTATTTCATCTTCATGGCTAGGACTAGCTGTACATGCAAACAGCACCTTCATATTGAATAAAAAGAAGGTCACGATGGAAGTGGACTCAACATTAAAACTATCTACCAGTAATGTTACTGAGAATGATGTTACATGGAGTACCAGCGATCCTTTGGTAGCAACGGTTTCTGATGGAACTATTACTGCTATTGCAAAGGGAACTGCCACAATTACAGCAACTTATCAAGACCAGTCTTATACCTGCAAAGTAAATGTTTTAGACAGCAATGACGATAGCATTCTAAGCTTAGCAAACCTTCCTACATTACCAACAAATATGTATGAGGTTGATATCAATTCTACTATGGAGAATCTTCTATCTACAACGAAATCTTTAATGACCATAGGAATTGATAAAACATATATTGATGTCAATGATGCAGATTATTCAGATGGTTCTACTCCAGCTTTTGCCGCTGTAACTTCAAGCACTAACAAAGATGCATACATAACAAAAATTAGTTCACCTGAAAAAGGAATTATTCGCTTTCATTTTAATACTATAATAACAAATGCCACTACTGTTGTTATTAATTATACGAAACAAGAAAGACCTGCCATCTCTGAAAAGGAAGTAGACTTAGTTATTTTTATGGGACAATCTAACGCTTCTGGTGTAGGAACTGCTAGTCTTGCTCCAAGCGTTAAAAGTTATATGGGAAGTGAATTCCGTGCAATTTCTGACCCAACAACACTTTATGATATCCAAGAGCCTTTTGGTAGAGACGAGAACAAGGAATTTGCTATTAATGATCGAAAATTAAAATCTGGATCTTTAGTATCCGCTTTTGTTAATTCCTATTACACTCAAACAGGTCACAAACTTATTTGTGTTAGCGCTTCTCAAGGAGCTACTTCAATCACTTCTTGGCAACCAGAAGGAAGTAAATTAGAAGATGCAATCAATCGTTTCCAGTCTGCAAAAACCTGGCTTGAGCAAAATGGATACACGATAAACAATAAGTTTGTTGTATGGCTACAAGGCGAAACCGATGGTGGATTAGGTTTAAGCTCTGAAGCTTATACGAATTATCTTAATAAAACAATCGATGCCATGTTAGAGAATGGTGCAGATAATTTTTATATTATACGAATAGGTAATAACAGAGATAATCCATATCTTTATCAACCTATAATCGATGCTCAAACGGAGCTATGTAAATCAAAATCTCGTACTGTTTTAGTTTCAACAAAGTTAAGTATCATGGGAGAATGTGGTCTTATGAAAGATCAGTTTCATTATACTCAACATGGTTATAATATTGTTGGATATGACGCTGGTATGAATGTTGCATATCACATTTTAACTGGAAAAGAACCTACTCTTTATGATTATCAAACCAAGGGTACTTACCAGTCTTATACAAAAAACTAAAAGAACAAAGCATAAATGCTTTTATTTCCTTTCATTTAAAAAGAGGCTCAATCAAATCTTGTAACCTTTATAAGGTTGCGTTATAAGATTTAATTGAGCCTTATTTTTATTTATATATTACTAAGGAATGGTTTATTATTCCGATTGAATTTCTTTCTTTCCAATTTGATTCCGATATTCGTTTGCAGAAATTCCTATAATCTTTTTAAATACTCTTGAAAAATGTGCCATATCCATAAAGCCGACCATTTCAGCAACATCTCCAATTCGTAATGCTGGATCTTTTAACATTTCCTTTGCCTTTTCGATACGAACACTATTTAGTATTTCAGAAAAATTTTTATCTAAATGGCGATTTAATAGTTTACTTAAATGCCATTGACTTACATAAGTTTTTTCTGCTACCTCTGATAATGTTAGTTTCTGAGTATAATTACTTTCTATGTAATTCATTGCGTTTTTTACTATAAAGCTACTTGCTGCACTATTCTCGTCATCTGTGCCCTCTGATACTAATAAATCATCCTCTTTTTTAAACTCCGAAAGCTTAGATGTCATGCACTCAATGGCTTCTTCTATCTCATCCATATTGGATGGTTTTAATAAAAATCTTGTAACGCCAAGTCGAATCGCCTGTTGCGCAAAGTCAAAATTTCTATAACCAGTTAAAATACTGATCATCATATTGGGAAATTCTGATTTTAATCCTGCTATCATTTCTAGTCCATTTTGACCAGGCATTGAAATATCTGTTATTACAATGTCAGGTTTATATTCTCGTATAATACCAGCACCCTCTATACCATCGTTTGCTTTTGCAACTAGCTTACAACGGAACTTCTCCCAGGGTACCATTCTTGAAATACCTTCCACTATAATTGGTTCATCATCAATAATAACTACACGATACATAAGTAACCTCCCCAATATTAGACTGTTTTATCTAGCTACTTGTTTTCATGAAGAGAAAAAAGAGCTGCTTTGTGACTAACGCTGCCATAACATCTCCTCTTTTTATAATTTTATCCTTTATTTACTCTTGCTGTCTTAAAATGCATATCAACCTATCTCTATTTTCCATTGATCTTTAAAACCTCATTGATTAAATCTTCCGCTGTTCTATCCCCAGCTACTACTTCAACAATACCAGCAGTTAATGTATTATAGGCTTCTTGTGATATTCTAGCATCAGATGCCGGTGAAATACTCTTAGCAGAGTTAATAAATTGATACCCTGATCGTGCTAATGGTGTCATGCCATCGATTGGTTCAACTTCTGCCGCAGGTTGACCATAACCATTCCAATATTTACGGATTGAATCTTTATTCGTATGAGCCATAACAAACTTAACTGCAGCATCTCGTTTATCTTGGTCTTCCCATGCCTTTTTGGTAATATAAAAACCAACAGAAACACCACCAATAATATCTCCTGTTTGACCTTTTCCACCTTCCATTGCTGGAAACGCCATAACAAGCGTGTTTTCTTGGTCAGTGATTCCACTTGCAAACCATGATCCAGTTAAAATCATTGCAGCCTTTTTCTCATTGAATAAAGTTTCTGCATATGCATTATCTATTGTATCTGTATCTGCCGGAAAAGCTCCCAAATCTTTTAATGTCTTAATCATTTCGATTCCCTGAATCCAATCATCAGGTGCAGATTCTGGAACGGTGGTATAGCCTGTTACTCCAGCAGACATAAGTAGTAAGTACTCAATCCAATAGTGTGGCACTTCATTTAAAGAAACCGCAAAAGGAATGATTCTATTCTCTTTAAAAGTCTCAATAGCAGTTAATAAGCTATCCCAATCATTTGGCAACGAAAGATTATATTTATCAAATAAATCTTTGTTGCAAAATATACCTTCCCAATATTTCGTTGTTGGCACCGCTCTTTGGACCCCGTCAGGATTCGCCGCAGAAGCTAAAGTGTCAGCAAGTATATCTTTTGCATAATCTGGATATTTTGATTTAATCTCTGCAATTGTTACAAACTTATCTGTTGCAAGTACATCACTTGCATTTGCATCTGTAAAGAATTGAATCACATCTGGTTCATTACCAACTGAAAAATCAGCTGCAATCTTTGTCTTCCAATCTTGATTAGAAGCTTGGGAATCATCCTCTATTGTTATGTAATCAAATTCCTCCATAAATGCTTGATTAATTGCTTGATAGGTTGGTGCATTTGCATCCGTTTCACCATACATAGAAACAGTTGTTAATGTTACAGAATTCTTAGCCTCCTCGTTGGTCCCATTTGTGTCCCCTGATGTCATTTCATCCCCATTGCCATTACTGGTAGGTTTACTACATGCTGTCATTACTAACATAGATAAAGCAAGAACTAATAACAAAGCAACTAACATTCTAATTTTCTTCATAACTTCCTCCTTAATTATGATTCCATTAGCTATATTGCCCCCAAGAATAAAACCTTCCATTTGTATATTCAACAGGTATAATATCATTATACTAGCATTATACACAGTTTTCATTTGTTATTTTTGACTTTATTTGTTGTTTCTTGCTGATTTTTGGTTGTTTTTACAGCATATTTACCAAAAGTATACCATCTTTTGCTTTTACTTCATCAAATCTTTGTAGACTTTATCTTTTTTATCCTCGGTTTTCCGTTCAAAAGGTATCACAATGGTTGATACCGTCTTCCCTTCTTCTAAAGGACGAATTGTTAATCCATATTCTTCTCCATAAATTAATTGTATTCGCTCATTTACATTTCGTATGCCTAAAGAAACATGTTTTCCTGGCTCATCGGTATCCACTTTGTATGCTCCACTTAGAATTTCTTCAACACGTTTAATATCGGCCTCCGTCATATCTTTTCCTGTATTAATAATACGAATCACGATATTCTCATTTTCTTTATTTACTTTCAGCCATATATTGCCCTTTAGGATTGTTTCAACGCCATGTGCCACTGCATTCTCGAGTATTGGCTGCAGTATTAATTGGGGTACTTGTACCTGTAACAAGGTCTCATCTATTTCTTTTTCCACCGTAAGCCTTTGTCCAAATCTCATTGAAATTATATAAAAATACGCGTCGGCACATCGGAGTTCTTCCGCTAAAGAAATCAGTCTTCTACTATTCCGATCCATACTATAATCAAGTAGCGTTCCAAGAGCTTCAATCATTTTTGAAACTGTTATATCACCTGACATCCTAGCCTGCCAATTCATCATCTCTAGCGTATTATTTAAAAAGTGTGGGTTAATTTGTGATTGTAATGCAATGATTTTAGCATCTTTTCTAGCTAGCTCTTCGTTATATCCATAATCAAACAAGTTTTTAAGTTCTAAAGACATCTTGTTTAAGGATATTTTTAGTTCCTCAAATTCCAAATTAGGCATATTTTTTACTTCTAACTGCGCCCCAATATTCCCTTTTCGTACATCTTTTGCAAATCTGATTATTTTAATCATAGGCATTGTAATGTTCGCACGCAAAAACAAATATAAACAAATCAATATTGGTATGATAACAATCCAGGTATAAAGCATTAAATTATTGAGTTTTTCAAGTTCTATGTACATTTCCTTTTGATCAAGTATGGAAAAGCTCCCTATATGGTAATCACTATTTTTCATTTCATACAATATTGCTGCATACTTACCTTCCTTTAAAATTGTAGCTTTATTATTTGAGCTGTTACTATAAGTATTCTTCAGCTTTTCAAATAACTCCCTCATCTCCTCATCCATTGAATAATTTTCTACCATAGCAATGGAATCCGCTTGATTTATAAAAAATGCAATATTGGCATAATCATTAATACTCGCCTCTTCAAACAAAAGGCTCTTATTTAACTCCACCGTCAAGGTACCATATTTTTTATAACCTGTTGTAGTATATAAATTACGTATAATATAAATTCTACCATTAATAACTTTTACTCTAGCATCTGAAGTATTTTCTTCGCTTATTTTAAGTGCCACTTCATGTACTTCTTTTTTATAAAGAGAATTACGATCTCGTTCTCTACTTTTAAAATGAAGTTTATCTTTATCATCTGTAAAATAAAAACACGACATTGAAAAGCGTCTATCGTTAAAGAATTTATTCGTTAAAATACTAATTACTGTATTATATAATTTCGTATCATTAATTTTTTCATTATTATAACTTTTCCAAGCTTCTTCTAATTCCTTATCATAGGATATCTTTTTTGAAATCTGCACTGCCTCGTTGATCTTGATCGAAACAGAAGATGTAAAGTTTTTCAAACTGTCCGTTAAAATAGCTTCTGTTTTTACAATTATACTTCTTCTATAGGAAACTGTTATAAACAAAAAGATGATCGTAATTGGTACAATCCATCCTACAACCATCATAAAAATTAATCTACTACGAAGTGAACTCTTCCCTCCATACTTAAAGATACCTTTTTTCTTTTTTCCCACACATTCATCCCCATTCAGTGTTTTGCTACACCATACACATAAGATTATTAAATCTCCTCCAATATTTCCTTTCTCTTCTCCTTATACTCCTCCGATGTTATTATCCCTTTATTGTATAAATCTTGTAATTCATTCAATCTCTCTTCCAGAGTTTTAACACCTTTCATATTCCTTTGTTTGTAATCTTCATCAATCATTATTTCATGGGTTGCAATGCCCTTATCAGAAAATGCATTAATACCATTGGTCACTGTAATAATTACAGCAAATAATGTCCATATAATACCAAACAGTCCAAACGTAGGTATCACCATGACTATTCCAATAAAACAAAATAGGATTCCGCCTAAAAAACCAGCCATTGATTGGCCTTTACTTGCTTTTACCCTTACTCTTTTTCTCATCTTTTTCTCCTTATTGTTAACACGACAATCTATATCATTAAATAGGTTATAAAAATACCCTCATATGCTTATATGTATATAATAACTCAAAAGTTAAATATAGTAAATGTTTATACATAATAAACAAATATAGTTTTATAAATTAATAAAGATTTTAATGAAAAAGCTTCTTAAATGAATAACGGCCTACAAACAAATAAGGTGGTAATATGAAATTTTTCTGCTATAAAAAGTACTTATCCTTATTTCATATATGAGAAATAAATTGTTAGTAGATAATTTCAATGCGGAGAAAGGGATGTCGATCAAATTTTCGACATCCCTTGTTATGTATTTATACTACATCCAACCCTATAACTCTCTACATTTTCATTCTAATTCAATCCTAAAAACTCTTCAAAGACTTCACATAACTTCTTAGCATCTTCTGAATTTGACATCTCACAGAATATTCGAAGTAATGGTTCCGTGCCTGAAAAACGTGCTATAATCCAACCACCATTTTTTAAATACACCTTACAACCATCTAGGTAAGATATTCTATCCACTTCAAAATCAATCTCAGGTAAGTCTTTTTGAATCATTAATGTGTCAAAAATCTCATCTCGTTTTTCTTGGTTAAACTTATAATCACGTTCTTCCATATAGATTGCACCGCATTCTGTTTCTATATCTTTTACAATCTCTGATAATTTTTTACCAGTCACTGCAATCATTTCAACTAAAAGAGCTGCTGCATAAATTCCATCTTTCCCTTTGATATGTCCTCTTACATTTAGACCACCAGAAGATTCTCCACCAATAACTGCATCCGTTTCTTGCATCTTTGCAGATATATACTTAAATCCAACTGGAACCTCATAGCATTTCTCCCCAAACTTATCTGCTACTTTATCAAGCATATGGGTGGTAGCAATGTTACGAACTACTGGTCCATGCCATCCTTTGTATTTTACTAGGTAGTAATATAAAAGTACTAAAATATCATTTGGATGTAGAAACCTTCCAGTGTCATCAATCACGCCAATACGGTCCGCATCTCCATCTGTAGCAATTCCAATATCGCAATGTCTGTCAATGACATAGTTTTGTAAGCTTCTAAGCGTCTGTGCAGAAGGAGAAGGTAGTTTACCACCAAATAGAGTATCATGACGTTCATGAATTGTAGCCACTTGGCATCTTGCTGTCATTAATATTGTCTTTAATGATGTTTCACTTACACCATACATGGGATCCAACGCGATTTTTAAACCTCTTCTACGAATTGCATCCATGTCAACTGCCTCAATAATATTATCTAAATACTCATTCAATGGATAAATTTCTTCAATTAATCCAGAAGCAATCCCTTTGTCATACTCTAACTCCATCACTTCTTCATCATCTATATCTGCAATATACTCCTCTATATCCTTTGTTTGAAATTCATCCGCATCTCTACCACCATATGTAAACACTTTTATGCCATTATATATTGCTGGATTATGGCTAGCAGTAACCATCATACCATAAGGCAATTCATGTTTCATAACATAAAACATAATTAAAGGTGTTGGAGAAGAAGTGTTAATTAAAATAGATTTTATCCCTTCATATGCAAAAACTTGAGCTGTCCATTGCATTGCTTCTTTTGATAAGAATCTTCGATCATAGCCTAAGCAAATTCCTTTTTCTGCTACATCTTCATTCTTCATTTTTACTGCCAGTGCTTTGGCTAGTTTTTGTATGTTAGCTTTGGTAAATCCATCTCCTATAATGGCTCTCCAACCACCAGTACCAAATTTAATCATAATAACCTCCATGCTGCCACAGGCAGCTTTCTTTTGGGTTGAAATACTTATTCAACTCAAGCTCTTTCTAGCAAATTACGATTCAATTACTATTACTTTTTCCCCTTTATCTATCCCATCGTAACTGTAACTTTATTAATGCTACCTTCAGGCTGAAGCTTTACTTTATCTACAACTTCACCATTTAATGTAATTGCTTTTACACCCTTCATTACATGATCTGGATTTGTTATTTCAATTTCATAAACCACACCTCTCCATTCTCTCGTTACATGGAAAGATTCCCAGTCAGCTGGAATACAAGGATCAATTTCAAGATAATCAAATTGTGGTCTGATACCAAGCATATATCTTGTGGCAGAAAAGTAAGCCCAACCGCCAGTACCTGTCATAAATGGATGGCGTGCACGCCCATGTGCAGTATGCTCTTTTCCAACAATAAATTGACAATAGGAGTATGGCTCTGCTTCGCGAATTTCTATCATATCGTTCTGATAATATGGGCAAAGTGCATCATAAAACTTCATTGCACGGTCCCCACGACCAAGTTTACATTCTGCTGCCCAAGCCCATGGATTTGGATGACTAAAGATAGCTCCATTTTCCTTAAGTCCTGGGTATACTCTTGTTATAAATCCGATATCTTCATCCGGCACGGTATAAGAAGGCGCATTTAACATAATTCCGTAAGGCGTAAATAAATGTTTATCTACTGAATCCATTGCCTTAATACCCTTTTCATCCGATGCAGCACCAGATAAAACTGCCCAAGCATTGGATTCTAAATGAATTTTTCCTTCTTTATCTTGATTCGTACCAATCTTTTTACCATTCTTTGTGATTCCACGGATGAACCACTCTTCATCCCAAAGCTCTTGATCACATACTTGTTTTACCTTATCTCGCATTGCAGTATATTTAATAAGGTCTTCTTCTTCCCCTCTATACTCTAAAAGTTCTATGAAATTACAAATTGCCCAGTAGTGTAGGAAAGTTACCATAGCACTTTCGCCGCCACCTAGATTTAAGCAATCGTTCCAATCTGCACGAAGACCTTTACAAATACCAGTAGCGCCAACCATTTCATCCGAGAAATCTAAAATTCTAGTGATATGTTCATATACTGTTCCTTTGCCACCATCTGCATAAGTAAGGACTTGATCTAAAAAGTCGAATTCACCTGTTTCTTTTACATATTCAACTATTGTACTTACTAACCAAAGTGCATCATCAGAGCATGCATCTTCAAGACCATGAACATAATCTTTGCTATTTGGTGTAGGCACAACGGTTGGTGACTTAAATGGTTTTGTATCCTCATCATCTAAAAACCATTCTGGTTGGAATAAATGAAGTCCATATCCTTTAGAAACTAGCCCTTTTAAAAGCTCAACGATACGTTGCTTTGATTTTGTAGGATTGGAATGTGGAACAGCCATAGCATCCTGTGCGGTATCACGATATCCAAGACCAGTTCTTCCACCTACTTCTATAAAGGAAGCAAATCTTGAGAACATAACATTAATTTCTGCTTGATAAAGCGTCCAAGTATTAATTAAGGTATTCATTCCTTCATTTGGAGTTTGAATTTGTAATTTATTTAATTTCTTCTCCCAATATGCCTTTAAATCCTCATAAACCTTATCTACATTTTTAAAGGATTGATATTTTTCACGCATAATCTTACCTTGCGCCCGTCCACCTTCTCCTAATATGTACACAAGACGAACTTCTTCACCTGGGTCTAATGTAATTTTTTTCTGTAAGGACCCACAATGATTACTTCCTTTTTCAAAAGAACCACTAAGCACGCCTTTTTCTACTCCAATTGGATTATCTTCTGTACGATAAGCACCGATAAACTTATCTCGTAAACAATCGTAGCCATCTGGATTAAAATTCGCAGTAAAGTACTGATATCCAAACTCTTCATAAAATAAGTCATGCTCAATAATTCCATCTTCATAGGAAGAACCAGCGGCATAAAGGCTCATTTGAAAGTTTCGATTATCCATATCAATATGATGGAATGAAAATTCACAATAAGAATAAACGCTTAGTTCTCTTGTTTTTGTATCTTCATTCTTAATTTTTACATCCCATAACTCTAAATCATCTCCAATTGGTACCGATAAGGTTTGCTCTGCCTTAATATTACTATAATCACAAGAGTATTTTGTATAAGATAGGCCATGTCTACACTCATACTTTGCTTGATCAAGTGGCTTACCTACAGGTTGCCAAGAGATACTCCAGTAATCGCTTGATTGATCATCACGAATATATATGTAATGTCCAGGTCGGTCCATTGGGACTGCATTTGCGCGAAATCTTGTAACTCTGTGATACTCTGGAGTCTTATAAAACATATAGCCTCCTGCTGTATGATTTATTACAACGCAAGTATCTTCAACCCCTAAATAATTTGTCCAAGATGTTGGCAAATCAACTCTATCGATTACATATTCTCTGTTTTCATTGTCAAAATACCCGTATCTCATTCGCTAATACCTCCCATATTTGTTTGCACATAATAAAGCCATAAAATTATTCCGCTTACTCCCATTATATCTGTCAAAACTGACAAAGAATATTGCTAGTAATGTTAATATTTGTTTATTATTGTTCTCTATTTTCAAGTAAAGTTCCAAGCATTTATATATTGTGTATTGTATATTTTTGTAAATCATGATGTATTTTTATGATATGAGATAAAATACACTTCGCATTCGGTTATTAATTTAGAACCTAGTGAAATAAATCTGTGCATTAAAATAAGGAAAACCCTTTGGCTTTCCTCATTTTAAAAACATATTCTATATTAAGATATCGAATAAATTAAACTTACTTCTTACGATTCATAGTCTTTAATCCCTTAATTAATTGTATTACAGGTAAGTTAATAAAAGCTAATCCATACACGGTTAATAACTGAGTAATATTAAGCGTTTGAACCTTAAATACGCTTTGTAATGAAGGTATCAACATTACACCAGTCATTAAAACGATTCCAATTACAAAAGCTCCGATTAGAAATTTATTATTCCATAAATCTTTCTTAAATAATACTGGTCGATCTGATTTACAATTAAATCCGTGGAACAATCTTCCTAAGCATAAGGTTCCAAATGCCATTGTACTTGCTAACGTTGCATTTCCATCTTGATATCCAACAAAAAATGCAATCATCGTCATAATACCAATTACAAGACCATCTGTACCAACGCTAAATAGAAAACTCTTAGTTAAAATCGATTCATTCATTGGACGAGGCTTTTCATCCATAACATCCTTTGAATGAGGTTCAAGGCCTAAAGCAATAGCTGGTAAACTGTCTGTTAATAAGTTAATAAATAATAGATGCACTGGTGCAAACGGTACTGGTAGTGCAGCAATCGATGCATATAATACAGCTAAAATAGCACCGAAGTTACCAGATAATAAGAACTGAATAGACTTTTTAATATTCTTATATACATTTCTACCATTTTCAACTGCCTTTATAATAGTAGCAAAGTTATCATCGGTTAAAACCATAGATGCTGCATCTTTTGATACTTCCGTTCCTGTAATACCCATTGCAACACCAATGTTTGCTTGTTTTAAGGCTGGTGCATCATTCACACCATCACCTGTCATTGCAACAATATTACCTTTTTCCTGCCATGCTCTTACGATACGGATTTTATGCTCCGGTGAAACTCTGGCATAAACTGAAATATTCTCCACAAAGTCTCTTAACTCTTCATCCGACATATTCTCAATAACAGCACCTTCACATGCCTCGGATTCATCCTTTAAAATACCAATTCTTTTTGCAATTGCTGATGCTGTTATTTTATGGTCACCAGTTATCATAATCGGCTTAATTCCAGCACGAATACAGTCTGTAACAGCTGCTTTGGATTCTTCTCTTGGTGGGTCCATCATGGAGATTAGACCAAGAAATACAAAGTCATTTTCACTTTCTAAGCTTAACGGTTCCTTATCAGGCACTACTTTGTAGCAAAAAGCAAGTACACGAAGACCATCTTTTGAAAACTCCATATTCTGTCGTTCAATTTCTATTCTATCTTGCTCTGTAAAATCTACTACATTTCCGTTCTTTTCAACCTTAGTAATTCGTTCTAATAACGCATCCACAGCTCCCTTTGTTACAATAGTGTATTTGCCATCAAATTGATGCAGAGTTGACATTAACTTTCGATCACTATCAAATGGTAATTCATCAAATCTAGGATATTGGTCTCTTATTTTAGTAGCTGGCATGTTAAACTTATCACCTATGTTAATTAATGCCGTTTCTGTTGGATCACCAATTTCCTTACCATTTACGTTAACTGCATCATTACACAAAATACTATAGGTCATTAAATCTTTTACGGCTTTATCTGTTAAATCAATTTCAGATGCAATAATACGTTTTCCATACACATAATAATCTTCTACTGTCATCTTATTTTGTGTTAAAGTACCCGTTTTATCCGAACATATAATAGATACACTTCCAAGTCCTTCAACTGCTTGTAATTTACGGATAATCGCATGTTCTTTTGCCATTTTTTGTGTACCAAAGGAAAGAACAATCGTTACAATAGAGCTAAGTGCCTCTGGTATAGCTGCTACTGCTAACGCTACTGCAAATAAGAAGGCATTTCCAATGGATTCGCCACGAAATACATTAATACCAAATAGAATTCCGCAGAATACTAAGATAATGATAGAAAGCTTTTGGCCAAACTTATCTAAGTTCATCTGTAATGGAGTTTTCTTTTCTGAAGTAGATTTTAACAAACTTGCTATTTTACCAACTTCGGTATTCATACCAACGGATGTTACTAAAAAGGATCCTCTACCATAAGTTACAAAACTTCCAGAGAAAACCATGTTACTTTGATCACCTAAAGGTACTTCTCCTTGAATCGGTTTATGAGTCTTTTCTACTCCAAGGCTCTCTCCTGTAAGAGCGCTCTCATCGATTTTCATACTAGCATTTTCTAAAATACGTCCATCGGCTGGAACATAATCACCTGCTTCTAAGTAAACTTCATCTCCGACTGTTAATTCAGAAGATGGCAATTTGCATATGCTTCCATTACGAAGCACCTTCGCTTCCGGACCAGATAATGCTTTTAAGCTGTTAAGTGACTGCTCTGCTTTTATTGTCTGCACTGTTCCTAATATTGCATTGATTGTAATAACAATCAAAATAACAACGGCACTTTCCACATCTTTTAGGAATCCAGATACCGTAGCTGCAATAATTAAAATAATTACTAAGAAATCTTTAAATTGATCTAAAAATATTTGAAAGGTGCTTTTTTTCTTACCTTCAACCAACTCATTTGGCCCATATTTTTGCTGATGTTCCTTTACTTGCTTTTCAGTTAAAGGCTTCAAACCACCATTCAATTCTTTTCTTAGTTCCGTTCTAGTCATTTGATAATAGGGTTTCATCTCATTCTCCTTGCTTTTTTGATTATCTAGTTTCGAGATTCAATCATAGTATGCGCAAAAAAAGACCTTTATTGCACAAAAACTATGCAATAAAAGTCTGGCTATTTCATTATAATCCGAATAAAGTAAAAAACTCTTTATTGAAATGACGAATCATAAACGACGAAGCGCTAGCTACTCCCTTTTATTAAAGACAATATAACGGATGACATGCTTATTTGTCAACGACCAAATTACACCATCTCCCCTATTTTACGACAATTTTACACAATCCTTACATGGAATGAATATTATTACTTTTTTGGTAACGAAACATAAAAACGACTTCCTTTTCCAGGTTCACTCTCTACCCAAACATTACCTCCATGTGCCTCTACTATAGATTTTACAATTGCTAAACCTATTCCTGCACCACCTGTTTTACGATTTCTTGATTTGTCTGCTCTATAGAAACGTTCAAAAATAAAGTCTTGTTCTTCCTTTGAAACTCCTATTCCATCATCTTCAATGCAGAATTCACCATACGATTCTGTATCTATTACCGTAATCTTAATATGCCCATCTTCTTTCGTATACTTTATTGCATTGGATAATAGATTTAATATTACTTGACTAATTCTATCTCTATCTCCTATTACAATGCTGGAATCGCCCTCTATTTGTAAATTCAACTTTTTATTTTTTAATTCAAATTCAAAATAACTACTTACGGAACGTATTACTTGTAATAAATCTATTGATTCTTTTTGTAATTTTAAATTATCACTTTCAACTTTTGCTAATCGCTCTAAATCTTTTACTAATTTAGTAATACGGTTAATTTCCTCATAACAGCTTTGTAATCGTTCCTGAGTTGGTTCCCAAACTCCCTCAATCATAGCCTCTAAAAATGTCCCGATTGTTGTTAAAGGAGTCCGAAGTTCATGTGCAACATCAGCAGTTAATTGCTTTCTTAAACCTTCCTGGTCACTTAATGACGCTGCTAAATGATTAATGGAATAGATAAGTTCATTAAGCTCTTGGGTATTTGTCTCACCCACAAAACGTGTATTATAATTCCCCTTGGAAATTTCTCCTGCAATATTAATGATTTTTGTAATAGGATTACTTATATGTCTTGATAATATCCATCCTATAATCAGGGAACAAATAAGTGAAACTATGCCGGTACCAATTAAAATGGAATTTAGAGCACTTAAAAATTGGAAATCATTTTCGCTTAAAAAATAAGGCCCAAAATAACTAATTGCAACCTTTCCTACTACCTTATCCCCTTGAATAAGGTCATAATCTTGTGACACAAACTCTCCATGTATTTTTGGGTATTTTTCAAGCATTCTTTTTGAAATATCCGCCATAACCCTTGTACACAGTGTCATATCGTGTTGTTGTGCATCCCATACAACGTCATCTTCATTATCATAAACCGCTATAATATAACCATCGTAAAGTGCATTCATTCCTATCACATGGATAAAGTCCTTATTCCATACATTGATGGACTTATCGTATTGTTCACTAAGGCTTGTTGCAATTTCATTTGTTTTTTGCATTTGTTGGTCTAAAATATAAGCTTTAAACTTTTGATTAATAAATACATTGGCTAATAAACTAATGAGCGCTACGGTAAAAAAACTTAAGAGAGCAATTGTTAAAGTAAGATGTGTCCTTAAACTTCTTTTCATACAATTACTCACCTCCAAATTTATATCCCTTACCATATATCGTTAATACGTAAACTGGTTCTTTAGGATTATCTTCAATTTTTTGTCTAAGATTTTTAATATGGCTATCGATTGCGCGGTCAAAACCAAGGAATTCATCTCCTAATGCAAGTTCGATCAATTCATTTCTTGTAAATACTTTGCTTGGATATTTTATAAGTGCAGAGAGTATCTTTAACTCGCTTGGTGTTAAGGATACTGGCACTTGTTTCTTTTTAATGGTATTACTTTCAAAATCTACAATCAAATCTCCTTCATTGTAAGAATTTCTAATAAACAAAGGTATTAAGTCATCGCTTGATCTGCGAAGCACTGCCTCAACCCTTCCGTGTAATTCTTTTAAGCTAAATGGTTTTGTTATATAATCATCCGCTCCTATTTTCAAACCTTCAAGGATATTATTCTCTTCTACTTTTGCAGTAAGCATAATAATGGGTACACGTGATTTTTTACGTATTTTCGTACATATATCTTCACCTGAAATATCAGGTAACATAAGGTCTAATATGATTAATGATATATTTTCTGTGTCAAAAATCTGCAATGCCTCAGCACCTGTTTCAGCAGAAAACGTTATAAACCCTTTGCTCTGTAAAAAAGATGTGACAACCTCTAAGATTTTAACTTCATCATCTACTACTAAAATTTTCTTATCATTCTTACTCAAAATTAGACCTCCTAAATGTCTTAAGATCAATTAAAATCAAAACATGAAATGCTCATTAATGTTACAACCATTATAACACTTTGTAACCTTGCCCCTCAATCTTATATTTTGTCCT
The DNA here is from genome assembly GCF_900078195.1 of Clostridium sp. Marseille-P299. Taxonomy (NCBI): domain Bacteria; kingdom Bacillati; phylum Bacillota; class Clostridia; order Eubacteriales; family Clostridiaceae; genus Clostridium; species Clostridium sp. Marseille-P299. The sequence continues at coordinate 249,391 of NZ_FJVE01000004.1, forward strand.
ATTTAGCGTTCCTCTAACGCTTCCTATGAATTTCAATCTTATTAATAATTTGTCTTCCAATTAGCAAAAATCGCTTTTGACTCCATTAAAAATTCATTTGAAATAGTAATATTCGTTTCATCTACTGTTTTATCCTCAGAAAAGATAGGCACTGGATTACAACCACCTCTTGTAACTTCCACATCCCCCATACCAAATATATTTCCACAGTTTTGACAAATTAGATTATCTCCACTTTGTTTATAGAATCCTCTGCCTGAACTATAGCAAATTTGGCATGTATTAAATGCTGTACGTATCGTACCGTCTGGTGCTTTTACCGCTAGTACTTCTAATGTCGTACCGTCTACTTCTACTGGATAAAACGTAGCAGTGGTTGTAATGTCATTCACTGGAATGATTAAATCACCTTCCTCAGTAATTACAGCATTTCCTTGATTAGCCCCACTTGTGGCATCTTTACCCTTAGACTTATTAACACCTTCATTTACAACTGCTATTAATATAATTGCTAATAAAATACCTCCAACAGGTAACAATATACCTCTTAGATTACTCTGTGTTTTACTACTTTTGCTACTACTTTTTTTATTACTCATAAATCCTCCCATTCTGCCAATTATGGCAATACATTTTAATAACTGCTAGCTACATCCCTTTAATCCACACTGAAATTTAGTACACTACTATAATCCCAGGTAAGTGTTTCATAATTCTTAACTTCCTCTTTTATTGCATCTATATCAATATTGTTAATATCGGGCACTACCTTAACATACCCATAAAAACTATAGTCTTTTGTGGAAAACGCAAAGTCCTCCGATGGAATTAAATAGATGAAGTTTTCACCGTCTACCATTGTTAATGTTGTATTGTATAACGGAAATAAAATAGTAGAGTTCTTATCGGTTAACGTTTTAGCATCAATAACAAATTCTGTCTGAATACCTGCTTGAAGAACTACAATTGCAGGTGTAAATCTAGATTCATTCATATCAATTTGTACCACTTGATAATCATCTATGATTTCTCCAACCGCTACTTCATCACTTGGTATTTCATAGCCCGCAGGCACTGGCTCTTTTGTCGGTACTACATTTTCTATGTCACTTCCCGAGGTTGCATTTCCTGCTGTACCTCCACCAGTTGCATCTCCATTTGACGCTGTCACCTCTCCATTTTCATCTACTACTGTTATGGTACTTCGAATCATTCCCATCCAACAGCTATACACAAAAGTTCCCGTACTTGTTGGTGTAAACTCAATAACATTCTCACCAAGTTCAAAACGTTTCTCAATGTTATATTCAGGTATGTAGATTCGATTATTACAGCCGTTGATTGTTCCTTGCTCGGCAGTAATCGTCCATTTTACAGGGATTCCTACCTTTACAGTGATTGGCTCATAACGGCCTGAGGATAAGGAAGTAGAAACTAACTGAACTCCATCCCCCATTTGAGCCTGCGTACTATTTCCACTGTTGGGTACCCCTAAGGCAAAACCAGATAAACTTAAACCATTGTTAAGCATGGAGGCACCAAGAATTACGACTAATACTGCTCCAGCTGTCATTACTTTCGATGTGAACTTCTTACTTAAAATAGAACTTAACGCCCCAAGAGTAAACATAAGGGGAACCGTTCCTAAGCTAAACAAAAACATAGCAATCGCACCTTTAATAGGATCACCAGTAGAAAGCGCATACAACTGCATTGCCTGCAATGGGCCACAAGGCATAAGCCCATTTAACAGCCCAACATATAAAGGGCTATTACTGTTTTTCTCCGCTTGTATTTTCTTAGCAAAAATCTTTGGCATTCGAGGATTTAACTTTCTTAACCACGGAAATACATTTAGCATGTTCAATCCCATAATGACCATAAATATACCTGCTAATATTTGCACAATGCCTTTTGCACTTCCAGAAAATGATACAACGGAACCTAACGCTCCAACCAGTGCACCAACCAAAGTATAGGATAGGACACGACCTAAGTTATATAAAATACTTGGTCTAAGTGAGGCAAAACGACTGCCTTCCCCCTCACTTTCTATAGCCTTAGGAATACATTGAGACAGGTTAATTCCACCACACATTGCCACACAATGGACCGATGTAAGTAGTCCTATGACAAATAACATTCCATAACTCATTCCTTCTTGTGCTTGAGGAAAAATATTAAATATATTTGTTATGCCAAAGTGCCGCATTAAAGTATAAATAGCAAATATAATAACAACTGCTCCTAGCGCTTTTGATCCATCTGACTTATGTTTTGTCTCCCCACTTGCCATTTCACTTGTATTTTTATGTGTCTTATCGCTTCCCGTTTGTTTTATCTCTTGTTCTTCTCTTAGCACTTGATAATCTAACTCTTCAATTATTTTTATGATTTCATCTTGTGTGATTTTATCTGTATCATATGTAATTTTTGCAGTGCCATTGTTATAACTAACCTTGGCTTTTTCAACTCCAATAGTTTCACTAAGTTTACTTTCAATTCTGTTTTCACAACTAACACATGACATGCCACCAATTCGTAGCTTTTTTGTTTCCATGTTGCTTTCCAAACGCATTCCTTCTTCCATGTTATTTACATAATTAAATTCTTTCAATTGTTAGATCTTTTAAATGCTTGTTTATATAAAACCTTAAGTGATTATATCAGAAGCTTTTGTAGATAATATGGAGAGAACAAAGAATGTGCTACGAAGATTCGGGGGTAAAAACACTGTCTACTTTATGGAAATGGCAATTCGGAAAAAGCAAAAAAAGAGTTACCACATGCTTAGTCGTGATAACTCTTTTTTATTTTTCTATTTTAATTTGTTTTCATTCCAACACTACTTCTGCAAATAAGTGATGCTTGAACCTCAATTTTTTTTGTAAAACTACGTTTCGTAAGCATTTTATCCTCTAAGGCCAAAATTGCTTCTTTTCCCATTTCATATGTATGAATATCTATGGTTGTAAGTGGAGGATATGCAATTTTTGCTGGACTATCTCCGTTAATTGATATAATAGAGGTCGTTGCTGGAATTCCAACCCCTCGCTCATTTAGTACTTGGGTCATACCTATGGCAATTGGATCATTGGATACAAAGATGGCAGGTGGAATATCTCTTCCACTATCAAACCAAGACTTCATCATTTGGTAACCACTTTCAGAGCCATGTTCTCCCTCAACAATGCCCAAACAAGTTACATCCTTATGTTCCTCTAAAAATCTCTTAAAATAATACAATTTACTAAAGTTCTCAGTTGTATCCTCTTCATCATAGCCACCAAAATAAGCTACTTTTCTATGTCCCATATCATAGAGATATTGCATTGCCATGGTTACGCAATCTGCAATACTATAGGTAATCCAATCCATTTTTTGCGGATAAAAATTCATTTTTGCCAAACATACAAGATTATCCGTTTTAATATGTTCACAAATAAAGTCTACTTGCTGCTTTGAGAAATTTCCTAACAAAAGTGCACCATCCACTGGTTTCGTAAATGACTCTAAAAAACCAATTGGCATAAATATAAACTGTATATTATTTTTATAGCAGATTTCTTCAATTCCAGTTCGCACTGTGAAATAATATGCATTATTAATTTGATTTATAAAGTGGGTATCTTTATGAATAATTACAAACATCGGTCTCTCAGTTAATAATTTTTCTTTTTTAACTTTATAATCTAACTTTTCAGCTATTTCAAATATCTTCTTTCTTGTTTCTTCTCCAATATCAAGGGTTGGATCTTCACGTAACGCTCTTGATACAGTAGATTTTGACACCCCAGCCATTGTTGCAATATCTAGTAAGGTTGCCATCTACACACCCACTTTCACTTTTTATTTAACAAAAAATCCTTCCACATATAAGGATCATCAACTTCTATCATATGAACTCCAAGACTTAGCGCTAATTCCATGCACTGCTTTGTTTTTAATGTAGACCCGTCCACAAAATAACCAGACTGTTTTAGAGCTTTTACTGTTTCAGGTGTTAAATTATGAACGTAAGAAATATAGATTGTCGCATCCATCTCTTTCATCAATGCTACTGGATTATGTGGTACAAAAGGGACAATGATTCCAATCGTTAATTGCTTTTCTAATTCTTTTAACGCTTTTAATACTTTATAATCCGCACCAAAGACAAAAACATTATTTAGCATGTTATATTTCTTAATGCAGTTAATCAGATTTGGTAGCATCTTCATACTTTTTTCATGCATCTTAATTGGAATCTCTTTTAGCTCGAGTCCAAAGTAAATATCATTACTCTTTCCCCAAGCTAAAACTTCATCTAGTGTATTTATTTCGGTGCACTTTCTTAGCTCATCCAAAGTATAATCAATCGTTGCCCCACATAACTGCAACTTATCTTCTAAAGAGGTATCATGGTAAACAACAATTTGATTATCTTTTGTATATTGAATATCAATTTCTAGATAATCTGCTCCTCGCGCAATTCCTTCTTCCATGGCTTTTAGAGTATTTTCTTGATACTCTCTTAAACAACCACGATGCCCACCTATTAAAATCCTATTAGAGTTTTCTAATAACAGCTTCATAGCAACCACTTTCTGGATTTATCTATTCCTTACCATTTTACATGGAACTCTCCATTTTTTTGTAAATTCACCTTAGGATATTTTTCAAAGTATTGTAGAATCAACTCAGGCATTTCAACTTGTATTTCTTTCACTACTTTTAATCCTTGATACATTTCATATCCACCAGCTCCACTAGAACGATAATTATTCATACATAATGTATAATGTTCGTCCATTTTTACTGGATTTCCTTGATACGTAATTGATTCTACCCTTTCACCCTTTGGTCTTTTTACATTTATATTGTAACAGATTCCAGAGAAAAAGTCATAATTATAATGCTCTACTTTTGGTTTTAAAAATGCATCTGAAATGCAAAGTTCATCCTTAGAATTAATTTCAAAATATTCAGCGACTCTCTCAAGTGCCTGTTTTAACACTGCACCACTTACCTCAAGTACGATTAAAATGTTCGGGAAGCGATAGGTTGCGATTACATCCCTAACAGTAACTTCGCTCTTAAAGCCTGCAACCTCATTTGCAAGACTTGTACAAGAAATTTGTGCACCTGAACTCTCAAGCTGTACCTGATTAAAGAAGTCTGCAATTTCCGTTCCATGAACAGCCATATGAAGTGGTGTTTCTGGTAACAAGGAATGTGGAAGAAATCCAACTGGTTCGTCAAGCCATTTTTGTACACGCTCTTCGATTGGAAGTAACCTTTTGTATAGATTTTCATCACATGCATTTCCCGCTTCTTTTAAATCAGAACATATCTTAAGACCTTCACTGGTTTCTTGTATATTAATTTCTAAATACTTTACTGCATTCGCCGGAGGCTGAACGATATAGGTATTATCTTGCCACTGGCCTTTTACACCCATATGCTGATGTCCAGTTAAAAGAAGATCAAACTCAAGTTCACGACAAATTCGATTTCCTATATTCTCAGTTGTACTTGATAACTTTTTCCCTGTTTCTAAATCTTCCTCAAAGCCTCCATGATAGATACAAATACATATATCTGCTTCCTTTTTCATCTTTTCATAAGCTTCTTTAATCTTAGGAAATGGGTCTGTAACTTTTATATCTTTTATATTTTCAGGGCGTTCCCACAAGTTCACATAGTCTGTAACAATACCAACTAATCCAACTCTTAAACCATTTCCCATCACTTTAATTAAGGAAGTTGCAATTGGTAGCTCCCCTAATTCATCCTTTACATTCTCACTTAAACAAACCGCATCTAATTTTTCTAAATATCCTTTTAGATATTCATATCCATAATTAAAATCATGATTCCCAAGGGTAATAAAGTCATATCCTGCTGCATTCATCACTTCCGCCATTGGATAGGCTTCCCGTTCATATTTCTGACAGTAGTATGCTAAGGGAGAACCTTGTAAGGAATCTCCACCATCTATAATTAATGTATTCTCATCTTTTTCAAAATTATTAATACAATGTAAGAGCCCCATGTCCTTTTGCTCTTTCGTATCATAGGAAGTAGGAAATAAATAACCATGAACATCCGAGGTAAAATAAATCTTTAAACTTCTATTACTTTCCATTCTAGCCCGCGTTCCTTTCATATAAAGTTCTTTATATTTGTTTCATATAAAGACTACATTTTATTTTCGTTCTTTTGTATAAAAAGTATTCTATATCTTAATAAACTCTCCTATTTAAAAGAAGAATCTAAAATAAATTCCTTTTGAATTTAATTTTAGATTCTTCCATGAATTAGAATTCTCGACATTAACTCAGAGTTAGTATGTCCTTCGCTAACTCAGAGTTAATATGTCCTTCGCTAACTCTTAATTAGTGTTCTTTTACTAACTCTTAACCTCTAGCAAGTTTGACACGAATCTTCGTAGAGATAAACTCTACAATAAGAATTAACACAATAAGTCCTGTTAAAATCGCTCCAACTTCGTTCCAACGATAAGAACTCATGGCAAACATTAACGGAGCACCAATACCACCTGCACCAACTAAACCTAATACAGTAGCATCACGAAGGTTCATATCAAAACGATAAATAATTGTTGATATAAAATCGGAAAACAATTGTGGAAGAATTCCATAACGTATCTTTTGGAACGTATTACATCCACTTGCATCCAAAGATTCTAAAATACGAGTATCCAAATCTTCAATTGCTTCAATGTACATCTTAGAAACCATACCTACAGAACAAAGAGACATTGTAAGCAAACCAGTGAAAGGACCACCACCTGTTACACGAATAAACATTAAAGCATAAACAAAAGATGGTATTGTACGAATTGCTATGATAATTCCACGTCCAATGATTGCAATCCACTTTGGCATAATATTTGAAGCTGAGATAAACGCTAATGGTATTGCTATAATAGCACCTACTATAGTACCAAGAAATGCGATACACATAGTTTCTAATAAAAGATAAGCAACACCTGTATTTGTAAAGTTAAAAAGAAGGTCCAAATCAGGATGAAAAATACCTGATATAATATTCTTTGCAATGGAGAACCCGCTTCCTTGCATGTTTTCTAATTTAACCGTAGAACCTGACCAAACTAGTAAAGCTACTACAATGAGTGCAATTACAACTTTATAAATCCACTTTTTTGGTTCTTTTTCCATTTGTCTTAGAACTGCATCATTCATTTACTGTTTCCTCCTTACGTCAGTTTCTTACGCAAATAATGACTGACTACTTCAATAATAACAACGGTAACTAAAAGCATAACTAAGATCATACCGACGTTGTCATATTGTCTCCAGCCAATTTTTTCATTTAAGATAAGTCCAAGTCCACCAGCACCAACGTAACCTAGGATTGCTGCATAACGAACATTTCCTTCAAAACAGAATAAGCTAGTAGATAAATATGCTGGAAGTACTTGTGGAATAATTGCAGTTGTAAATGCAGTTAATTTATTCGCACCCATTGCCTCCATGGCTTCATAAGCGCCCATATCTACTGTTTCAATCTGTTCAAATAATTGTTTTCCAATGTATGCAAACGTAAAGATTGCAATTGCGATCATACCTGCAAATGTTCCAAGTCCAAAAATATAAGTTGCTATTAATGCAGATACTAAAGTAGGTACTGTACGAATAATACTTAAAAATAAACGTACCACCCATAAAACAAAACGGTTCTTAACAATATTACTAGATGCAACAATTGCAAATGGAATTGCAAGTACTGCACCAATTACAGAACCTAATAATGACATTTTTATTGTATCAAACAGTGGTTTCCAAACACTTGACATATAGGAAGTCTTAGGTGGAAACATCTTACCAAGAATAACAAAAAACTCATTCCCGCGCTCTAGAAGAAGGGCTAAGTCAAATCCAGTAATCTTTACAGAAATTACAGTTGCAATAATTATAAGAATAAGAATAAGTGGTGTTCTACTTCGGTATTCTAACACTTTTTTACCATTTGATAAGGTCATTTCCTTTGGTTTTAAAATCCTATCATATAATTTCATGCAGTCTCCTCCAAATCGATTGGAAGCTCGTTTCCATAAATCGAAGTTAATACCTCCTGATTTACTCCAGATGCCGGTCCATCATATACGATTTTACCGGAACGAATTCCAATTACTCTGGTTGCATATTCAAGTGCAAGTTCAACGTGATGAATATTAATCAAAACTGAAATATTCATATCTTTATTAATTGTTTTAAAATCACTCATTACCTGTCTTGCTGTTACAGGGTCTAGCGAAGCTACTGGTTCATCTGCTAATATAATTTGAGGATTCTGTGCTAAGGTACGTGCCAAGGCTACACGTTGTTGCTGACCACCAGATAATTGGTCAACTCTAACATATGCTTTATCAAGAATTCCTACCTTATCAAGTGCCTCTAAGGCTTCTACTTTTTGTTCCTTTGTAAATAGACCAAATAATACTCTAAAGAAAGACATCTCAGGAACATTAGCTGTTAAAACATTTTTTATAACAGTAGTTCTAGTTACTAGATTAAAGGATTGGAATATCATACCAATACCTCTTCTAAACTTACGTAAGCTCTTGCCTTTTAAGGTCTTAACATTTACTTCATTTACCATCAAGTCTCCAGAAGTAATTTCGTGCATACGATTAATAGAACGAATCAATGTTGATTTTCCCGCTCCAGATAAACCAATAATCGCTACAAACTCACCTTGATCTATTTTAAGTGACACATCATCTAACCCTTTTACTCCATTGGGATAAACCTTATTTACATGTCTAAACTCTATCATTTAAATACCTCCAAAATGATGGGTTTTTCGTAGAATTGATTTGCTTCATATGGTGTGATTCTATTTTAACCTCTATCAACACAAATATATAAAACCACACATATAAAATTTTATTTTACGAAATCCTCATAACTCTACACAAATTCAGGGATAAGGCAGTAACAGTCTCATCCCTGAATTTCATTTAAGCTAGTTATTGATTCTATTTTTGTCTATTATAATTCGATTACTGATTTAATTCTTGAATTAACTTTTGTGCAGCACGTTCATTATCATAATCAGAATCTTTTGCTGGTTGATAACCCATATGACTGTAAATAGAAATTACTTTTTTACCTTCTTCTGTATTACCAATGTTGATAAATGCATTTTGAATTGCTTTCTTTAATCCATCATCCATTTTCTTAGAATTCTTACTTACAGATACTGTATCATTAAAGATAGGGGCTGTAACGCCAATTACATTGGTTTCTTCCCAGATGGAAGCACTACGTCCATATTCACTGTTCCACTTATCTTCATAGTCACGTCTTGCATCCGCATATGTTAATAATACATCCACTTGTCCAGCTGCTAAACGAGCTAATGCACTACCATAAGAATCAGATTGTACCGCATGTGATAAATCTGTAATTCCTTTTCCATATCTGTCTTGTAGCCATAAAGATGGATAGATATATCCAGCTGGTGAAGAGGATGACATTACACTCCAATTTGCTGAATCTAAGTCTTCCCAAGTTAATTCTTCGCCTGCATTTACCTTTGCAGCTAATTCTTGTCCTTTTTCAGAAGGACCAGCGATCATTAATGCACGGTAAGATACCGCTTGATTTTCAGAAGCTTCTGTAGGTTTTCCATCGTTCCAATCTTTTGCTTCATCAAAATCTTTATTTAAACCATCACGAGTTGCTGTTAATAATACTTCAGCACCATCATCATATAATACGTAAGTTCCACCTGGAATTAATCCAATATCAGCAGTACCTGCAGATAGAGCTTCACCAACTGCTTCATAGCTTGTACCTACGGTAATCTTTACATCCTTAACGTCATAACCTTCTTTTGCAAGTTCGGTCTTTAACATTTCCTTTAATGGTTCTGTTGCTGTAACAATTTCTTCTGGTTCTCTGGATGGAACAAAGTATACGCTTAACTCATCAATACTCTTGTTTCCAGATTCATTTGTAGTACTATCATTCTTTTTTGCACTACATCCTGTAAATAATGTTGCAACCATCGTTAGAGCCAGTATTGAACCCATGATTTTCCTTTTCATAATCGTTATCCTCCTAATGATTAACACGTAAAATCTCTACATTATTAATAATATAATAATTTAGTAAATTTTCAAGTACTTTTTATGTAAAATATAAGTAATAAAATCTTCCAAAGTAAAATTTTATATTGTTTTTCAAGACTATTTGCAATATTTTTATTAATTATTAAACTTTTCAGTGTTTTTGCGTCAAATAAGTTTAGTAAACTTTTTCAATATATTTCATAAAATAGTACGACTATATTCAAATATGTAGAAATTTCTATGAAATACATAACATACAAAGGATATTAATTTAATATGAATTAAAAATATTCAATGCATCTTTCAAATTCCATTACAAATTAGAAAAACTTGTATCTTTTCTCATTAATTTGACAATTATATTAACTATCATTATACTTACTGTAAATAATTAGAATTTTGAATTATTGTTTAAAAAGTGTATCAGGTTTTATAAGCAGAATAGGAGAACATAATGATAAACATAAAAGAAGCAATTCCCTCAGACTTTAGAGGATGCATTTCAATTAGAAAAGAAGGGGAGATTGTATTCTCTACTAGCCAAGGATATCGTGATTTACCCAATGAAATTCCAAACACAATTGATACTAAATTTCCAACAGCTTCCGCCGGAAAAGTCTTTGTTGCAGTAGCTATTCTACAATTGATTGAACAAGGAAAGCTTTCCTTTGATAGTAAAATTGGAGATATACTTTCATTTGATTTACATAGCATTGATAAAGATATTAATATTTCACAACTACTAAACCATACTTCAGGTATCCCTGACTATTTTGATGAGTTGGTCATGGACGATTATGATGAGCTTTGGACAGACTACCCTAATTATAAAATTCGTAAAAGCGTTGATTTATTGCCTCTATTTATTAATAAACCAATGATGTACGAAAAAGGTGAGCGTTTTCAGTATAACAATACAGGTTATGTTATTCTTGGTCTTATCATTGAGCAAATAACGAACAAGCCTTTTGATCAGTATCTTAATGAAGTAATTTTCACACCTTGCCAAATGAAAAATACCGGATACTATGAACTTGATCGCTTACCTTCTAAGTGTGCCAATGCATATATCTGGGATGATGAACGAAAAGAATATTATACAAACATTTATAGCGTTGATGTAAAAGGAACTGGTGCAGGGGGTGCATTTACTACAGTAAGTGACGTTGAGCGTTTTTGGGATGCATTAATTAGTCACAAGCTACTATCTGCGGAAATGACAAATATGATGTTAAGTGTACAGGCAACATCTACTCATAATGAAATCTATGGATACGGAGTATGGTTTAGAAAATATGCTCCCGATTATCTACTTCCATACTTTACAGGTTGTGACCCAGGAGTAAGCTTTATCTCTGTTTTTTGTAAAGAGAAAAATATTACTATTACCATTGTAAGTAATTATTGTGACGATGTCTGGGATATTAGAAATAGAATTTTAGAATGTGTGTTAGATTAAATAAAATCTTAGAATGCGTATTAGATTAATTTACTGAATGAGATATTTGTTTTATAAATTTATATAGGGACTGCCACTTCTATTTTGCGACAGTCCCCATTTTTAAACCTAATATTCTCATCCAACAAATTCTTTAGAAAATTTCTGTTTGCCACTCTCCTGAATCTTTATAATAATATAATTCGCTAAGACTGTCAAACTCAAAGATTTTCAACATTTTATCAAAATCATCTGCTAAAACATAATTATTCAATTCATTACGCTTAATCCAAAATACTTTACCCTCGTCAGATGATATTATATCTCCTGAAAAATACTTTGTTTTATAAAAAAGAACAACATATCTTTCATCTTCCTTCGTCTGAAATTGTTTAATTCCACATAGAATTGGATGTTCAATATCTAAACCTGTTTCTTCCTTTACCTCACGTATTACAGATTCTGAAAATGATTCCGTATACTCTACATGCCCTCCTGGAAAGGTAATACCAGGCCAATCCGGGTTTAATCGATCTTGAACTAAAATTCTTCCTTCCTCATCATATATCATACACATATTTGTAAAAATAGCCTTTTCCATTCTACCCATCTTTCGTACCTCAGTTCTCTTAATCTCTCTACCCCTGCAGTCTTTTAATCTCTTTACTGTTATACCACAAAATACTTGTTATAAACCCTAACAGTCCAGTACACAGAAACATTACAGCCATTCCACTACCATCACCTGCACCAACTATATTTTGCAAGAATAACGCAAGAGCATGATTCGATTTCATAAAAGGTTCCATAATATAATCTGCTAAAAATCCACCCAGTAATATTCCAATAGGTATCGTACAATACTGAACTGTATTTCTAACTGCAAATATTCGCCCTTGCATATCTTTTGGAACGGTATTGTATAAAATAACACTTTGCCCCGCACTAATAAACGGTATTGGTAAACTCGCCGCAACTGCAGCGATACTCCAAACAAAGGAACTTTGGCCTAGCCCCATTAATATATCTCCAAATAAAAATGAAAAAGCTGCAGAAAAATAGATTAACTTCCTATTGTTATTTGTAACTTTCTTAAAAGATACAATAAGTCCTCCAATAATACCTCCAATACCTAATATGGCGCTAATGAATCCAAGCACAGCTTCATCATTACCACTTCTGGCTAAAATCATTGGAGATAAAATATTTTCATAGGTCAATCGTGAAAAGAAGTTTAGGGAAGCCATGCTTATTATAATGTACCAGATTCCCTTATGACGAAAAAGAAACCCTAATCCTTCTTTACTACCATGAAATATATTATAACTTTTATCTTTTTTCTTCAAATTTGTCTCAGGTATTTTAATAGCTAACAATAAAATAAGAAATGCAAATAAAAAACTCATTAAATCAATTAGTATAACACCCTTTATTCCCACAATAGAAAGAATAAACGTTGCAAGCATTGGACTAACAACTGAAAGTAAAGAATTAGAAAATGAGTTCATTCCACTTGCTTTTGCATACTTTTCTTTAGGTACCATGATACCTACTGCAACGGTTTGCGCTGGTGACTGAAACGAATTCATATATCCTAACATTGCATTTACAATGTAGATATGCCAGATTTTAAGTTCGCCCATTCCTAACAATATGAGTACACCAAAGGAACATATCGCCGCTAAACAGTCAGAAACTAACATGATTGACTTTTTCTTGTGTGTATCAATGTAAGCACCTGCAAATACACTTACTATAATATAAGGTAAGTATGAGAAAAATGTCATCAAAGATACTGACATCGCTGAATTTGTCTGTTTATACGCCCAGATAATCAATGCAAAGCTCGTCATTGAGCTTCCTAATTGTGATACAGATTGACTAAGCCAAAATATTATGTAATTTTTAAATTTATCTTCTTTCATTGGTTCTCTCCTTATAAGTTAATTGAAAAACTTTAAGGTGCAAAACCCAATGTGGATGAATTATTCCTTTATACTCTGTACAAGTTTCATCCAATCATTCGATCTTGCACAGAGAATTGCTTTCAAATTAATCACCAAATGGCATAGCATTAAGCTCACCTCTCTTAATTATATTTTTGTCTTCGTTATTATTTTTTTGTTTTCGCTTTTATTTTTTATCTTTGCTATTCTATTTTGTCTTCGCTTTTATATTTATTTTATATTTTTATCTTCACTTTTAAATTTTAAATAATCCTTATTATCTTGATATAATTCTATTCTAACTAATATCAATAGTACCACAAATATCAATATAGAGCAGCATAATAATATTAAACTAAAAGATTGCAAACGAAATATATAGCAAATACCCGCAAGAATTAATAAAATCCCACTAATCTTGCACATTTTACATCCAGGCTCTAGCATATTTAATTTGATTCTTTTTCGTTTTCTTACATTCATACTAGCTCCTTTTCACTATATTAATTGTCTCCTAAGAAATTCATAATTATGGAGTTGATTTCTGGTGCTATTTCATGATTAATGCCATGGCCTACCTCAGGAAATAATCGATATTGCAATCCATGTCTTTCAAGTTTTTTCTTCACGTTTTCAGCATCTCCTAATGGATCTGATTCTCCGCATAAAAACATACATTTGCCTTGAATCCCTTTAATTTCATCGGCACGAAAGGAAACTAATTTATGATACGACATTGCCATATTATTAAAGCCTTTTAATAGCCACTGATAATGCTCCATAATCAGCTTGTTATTCGTAAATACTGAGCTGTTCTTACCACTTAACTTTTTAATAAGTTTTTATAATTCATCATATGTTTCAAGGATTTTTCCTTTTGATTTTTCACTTTTAAATACTTTCATAAGAACCTCCGTTTGATTCATAGTTCCTTTAATCCCTAAAGCAACTATTATCTATAAGTAAATATCTCTCCTACGGAAATTTCTTCCTGATATTAACATGATATATTACTTAACTATACATGTAAATACCAATTTCCATTTATTGTTTTTTCCGATATTAAAAAAGTGTACTCTTTATTACCTTTTTTACATGTTTATTCCTATCCGTATAAAGATTATATAAAGATTACTACTCCCCGTATTAAGGTTTCTTAAGGTCGATTGAATTTCTTAATCCTTAGACTTATAATTTGCTCCAATCAGATGGAGGAACTATAAATGTTCCAATTATGAAAGAAAGGCTGAATAAATTGAGTAGTATGAATAGTAATTTAGAAAGTAAAGAAAACATTTATAAATTACCTACAAATGAAGTATTAAATTTATTAGGTAGTAGTCCACAAGGGCTAACCAAAAGTCAAGCAGAAGAAAATCAGAAGAAGCAAGGAAAAAACTTAATCGAAGAAAAGAAAAAGAAATCCGCTCTGCTTACATTCCTAGGTAATTTCACACATCTTATGGCGATTTTACTATGGGTCGGTGGAGCAGTTGCCTTCTTTGCAGATATGCCTGAGTTAGGTGTCGCAATTTGGTTAGTAAACGTAATCAATGGTGTGTTTAGCTTTTGGCAAGAACACAAAGCCGGAAAGGCTACTGATGCATTAAGGAATATGTTACCTTCCTATGCTAGAGTCATTCGTGATGGTGAAGAACAAAAAATATTAGCAGAAGATTTAGTAATTGGTGATATCATCTTATTAGAAGAAGGTGATAAGATTTCTGCCGATGCAAGATTGATTGAAACTAGTGATTTACAAGTAAATCAATCCACATTAACTGGTGAGTCTAACCCAGTTCGTAAAATTAAAGACGCTGTATTAAATGATGATTTAACCCGTGCTGAAATTCCTAATCTTATCTTCGCTGGAACAAGCGTTTCAGAAGGTAATGGTAAAGCAGTTGTTACTGAAATCGGTATGAAAACTGAATTTGGTAAAATTGCAGGGTTAACACAAAACATGGAAAAGGAAGATAGTCCTCTTCAAAAAGAATTGGACCGTTTAACAAAACAAATCTCCATCATAGCAATTTGCTTTGGTATTTTCTTCTTTGCCGCTGCTATTATATTAGTAAAAGAAGAAGTTGCCGCTGCCTTTATTTTTGCTCTTGGTATGATTGTTGCTTTCATTCCAGAAGGTTTACTACCAACCGTAACTCTTTCACTTGCTATGGCAGTACAACGTATGTCAAAGCGTAATGCCTTAGTAAAAAAATTGTCAGCAGTTGAAACTTTAGGTAGTACAACAGTAATCTGTACCGATAAAACTGGTACCCTTACACAAAATGAAATGACCGTTAGCCATTTATGGTTAGCAGATAAAGAATTTGAAGTTACTGGCGTTGGATATGAGCCAAAAGGTGATATATTAGAAGGTAAGAAAAAAGTTACTGCAAATGATAATGAAGATATGAAACTTCTTCTTACTGGCGCAGCCCTTTGTAGCAATGCAAGACTTTTACCTCCAGACGAAGAATCTACTAGATATACTGTTTTAGGCGATCCAACAGAAGCTTGTCTTGGAGTTGTTGCTGCGAAAGCTGGTATCGACGTACAAAGACAAATGGAATTAACTCCAAGATTACGTGAATTACCTTTTGAGTCCCGTCGTAAAAGAATGACAACCATTCATCAATTAGAACGCCCAATCGAGGGTACTCAAAGAATCGCATATGTAAAAGGTGCTCCTAAAGAAATCATGAAACTTAGTGAGCATATCCGAATCAATGGCGAAGTAAAGCCAATGACAGAAGCAATGCGTGATAAAATCATGGTCGCAAATGACAACTATGCAAGGGAAGGACTTCGTGTTTTAGCAGTTGCTTATCGTTTGCTACATAAAGAGGACAACATCCCAACAGCGATGAGCGCTTATACACCTGAAATAATTGAACAAGATTTAGTATTTGTCGGTTTAATTGTAATGGCAGATCCTCCACGTCCTGAAGTTGCAGCAGCTGTTGAAGAATGCCGCAATGCGGGAATTCGTATCATTATGATTACTGGTGACTATGGTTTAACTGCAGAAAGTATTGCCAAACGAATTGGTATTGTAAAAGGACCTCATCCAAGAGTTGTATCAGGATTAGAACTAGAAGAACTCTCCGATGAAACATTAAAAGAATATTTAAAAGACGAAATTATATTTGCTCGTGTAGCTCCAGAACAAAAGCTACGTGTTGTTACTAATTTACAAGAGATGGGTGAAATCGTTGCTGTTACAGGTGATGGTGTAAACGACTCTCCTGCTCTTAAAAAAGCGGACATTGGTGTTGCTATGGGTATTGCAGGTACTGATGTTGCAAAAGAAGCCGCAGACATGATTTTGACGGATGACAATTTTGCTTCTATCGTTCATGCAATTGAAGAAGGCCGTGCAGTTTACAGTAATATTCGTAAATTCCTAGTTTATATTTTAAACTCCAACATGGCAGAAGCAGTACCATCCGCATTGTATCTATTCTCTAGAGGTGCTATCCCATTACCTCTTACTGTAATGCAGATATTAACCATTGATTTAGGAACAGATATGTTACCAGCACTTGGATTAGGAACAGAGCGACCAGAAGAAGGTGTTATGAAGCAACCACCTCGCAACCAAAAAGAACCTTTATTGAATAAAAAAGTCATCTTTAAAGCCTTCTTATGGTATGGTTTATTAGCTTCTATTACTTCAGCCATCTCCTACTTCTTTGTCAACATTCAAAATGGTTGGCCAAAGGTACCACTTGCAAGTGGCAACAGCCCAGCTTATATAAAAGCAACAACTATGACACTTGCAGCCATTGTATTTAGTCAAATTGGCGCAGTATTTAATTGTAGAACAGAAAAGCAATCTGTATTTAAAGTAGGATTATTTAGTAATAAACAAATTAACTTTGGTGTTGTATTTGAAATACTACTAATTGCAGCTTTAATTTATCTATCACCTTTACAAGCAATTTTCCATACAGGTGCAATTAAAGCCACTGATTGGTTATTACTATGCATCTGGCCACCAATTATATTAATGATTGAAGAATGCAGAAAAGCATGGATCAGAAAAAGAGAAAGTAGATTATAGTTACAATTCGATTTAAATTTAGATCGTATTACAAGGATATTTAAATCTATATAATTAAAATTTAAAAACATGTAGCTAATATAATTGTTAAGAATATTACCA
The DNA here is from genome assembly GCF_900078195.1 of Clostridium sp. Marseille-P299. NCBI lineage: Bacteria > Bacillati > Bacillota > Clostridia > Eubacteriales > Clostridiaceae > Clostridium > Clostridium sp. Marseille-P299. The sequence continues at coordinate 267,048 of NZ_FJVE01000004.1, forward strand.
TGATTCAATGCCTATTATTTGATACAATTATATTAGCAAAATCTTATTCATACATGTTTATTACAGGCAAATTTATTTGCCAGAAAGAGGTGAAAGCTATGAAAGTTATTGTCGTTGGATTAGGTAGAATGGGCACAGGCCTATCACTAAATCTTATTAAAAAAGGCCATAATGTTACGGTAATTGATTCAAATCCAGATGCATTTGAAGGTTTAGGAAAGAATTTCACTGGTACTAAAATTGTCGGAATTGGTTTTGACAGGGATGTTTTAAATAAGGCAAGAATTGATCAAGTAGATGCTGTTGTTTCTTGTACAGCAAGTGATGAAGCAAATGCTGTTATCGCTAGAATAGCTAAGAATATATATCGTGTGCCTCGAGTTATTGCAAGACTTTATGATGCTAGAAAAGCAGATATTTACCATAGAATAGGTATACAAACCATTTCCACTACAACTTGGGGCATTGAACGTGCTACTGAAATCTTAACATTTAATCAATTAGATAGCGTTTATGAAATGGGAAACGGAAGTGTAAACCTCGTTCGTATTGAAGTACCAGCCCTTTTAGTTGGTCATACGGTAAATGACTTAACTGCCATCGGAGAAATTCAAGTCATAACAATTAGCCGTAAGAACAAAACCTTTATTCCTACTCATGGTACGATATTGGAAGCGGATGATATTTTGTATCTATGCATTCTTACATCTGCTACTGATAAACTCAAAGCAATGCTAGGTCTATTATAAAGGAGGGATTTTGATGAAAGTTATTATTATAGGTGGAGGTCAAGTCGGATCTTATCTTGCCTCCTTATTACTCTCAAATGGGCACGATATCAAAGTGATTGAATACCGAGAACAAATCTTTACTAAGTTAGAAAATCAATTCCCTCAGGAAGTATTATTGTTCGGAAATGGTTCAGATCCACTAATCTTAGAAGAAGCTGGTATTGACTCAGCAAATGTTGTGGCTGCTGTTACCGGTTCCGATGAGGTCAATTTAGTGGTATCCACACTTGCCAAAATGGAGTTTGGTGTATCTAGAGTAGTGGCAAGAGTAAATAACCCTAAAAATGCTTGGCTATTTAACAGTAGTATGGGTGTAGATGTTGGAGTAAACCAAGCAGACTTAATGGGACATTTCGTTGTTGAAGAAATGAACTTAAAAGACATGTTCACTATCTTAAAGTTAAATCGCGGTGAATACTCCATTGTCTCAATGAAAGTGATGCAAAATGCGAAAGCTGCAAATAAACTATTAAAAGATTTATCCATTCCTAAGAAAACTGTTCTTATCGCTATTACAAGAAATGACTCCCTAATCATTCCAAAGGGCGATACACAAATCTTAGTAGATGATGATATATTAGTCTTAACCGATGAAGTTAGTAGAAAAGAATTAAATGCTATATTTGGTTAATCCTACAATGTTAATGATGCTCGGTTAATACGATATTGGGTTGATTTTTCAACTATTAGATTCATTCATAATTCGTTTCATAAAAAATAAAATAGAGGTGGTTGTTTTACTTAAGTTTAACAACTACCTCTATTTTTGATTTTGATTAATATCTATGTTACACTTCATTTTTAAATCTTATTATACCTATTGTAATCTTTTAAATAACTCCTTAAACAGTAGTCCAACCACCATCTACTTGTAGCAATTGTCCTGTTGTATAGGAAGATGCATCGGAAGCAAAGTAAATTAAAGCACCATCTAATTCACCTTCACGTCCTGGTCTACCCATTGGGCAAGTATTTTGAATTACATTGTTAATTGCGCCACTTCCAAGAATGTCAGCAGTCATTTCACTAGGGAAATATGCTGGTCCGATTGCATTTACTGTGATATTGTATTTAGCCCATTCATTTGCAAGTGCTTTTGTCATCATAAGTACCGCGCCTTTTGTAGTAGCGTAAGCGGATAATGGCAATCCTGGCATAGCAACAGTTGAGTGAATGGAACCTAGGTTAATAACTTTTCCATACTTTTGTTCTATCATAACTCGTCCAACTTCTCTTGCAAAATAAAATACACCATTGATATTGGTATCTATCATCTTTGTCCACAATTCATCGGAAGTATTTTCTGCCACATCTGCTAATCCTAATCCTGCATTGTTAACAAGGATATCGATTCTTCCAAAATGTTCTTTGATATCTGCTACTGTCTTTTTAATCTCTTCTGTATTAGTAACATCACATTTGTGAGTATAGCATTCTACTCCAAGTGCTTCTATTTCTTTTTTAACAGATTCTAGCTTTTCTACACGTCTTGCTACAATAGCTACATTTGCTCCTTCTCTCGCTAAAGCCAATGCAAACTGTCTACCTAATCCTGATGATGCTCCTGTAACTACTGCAATTTTTCCTTTTATATCAAATAATTTACTCATATGTAAATCCTCCTTATTAGTAATAGTTACCATTATTGTATCACTGTTTTTTGAAAATTCAAGAGAAATAAGTATTATTTTTGATTTTTTTGTTTATTTATTAAGATTTATTTTGAATATTCTTGCACTTCTTAAGATAAAAACTATTAATCTCATCTCTTTTTACGGTGTATGATAAATTCTTATTCCTTTACTTTTTAATAATTTACTCCTCATATTGATAATTGCATCGCTTAATAATAATTTCTTATAGTAATTGATAGATTCCTATTAGTTATTAATAAATTACTATGCTTATTGATAAATAACTTTCCTTATTGATAAATAATTTCCCTTATTGATAATTTTGTCATTTGATGATTTCTAGTTTTTATGGTATTATTTCAAGGTTAGTATAGGCTAACTATGTGCCAATATAAAAGTTTCGTTATTTTAGGGGGAATACTTGTGGAAAATTCATTGACCTTATTAAAGGATTTGGCAAAAGAATATGCGTGTAACTCCATAAATATAACAAATGTGAGTAAGTTTTGTAGGTTACCACACGAAAATCATATGCACTATTTGACAACGAAAGGTGCTTTTATTTTTCCCATCAGTGGAAAAGCAATTATTCACTTTGGTGATAGCGCCTATGTTGCTGAGCGCGGGAAAATGATTCACGGATGCCCTGGACAACAATTAGAATTTGAAGTTTTAGGAAACGAACCATTTCACCATATCAACTTATATTATGATAGTGATAGTAAAATCCTATTTGATATAGAACTTAAAGATTCAGAAAAGATAATAAGCCTCTTAGAAAAAGTTTTTGAGTTAAATCAAAAACGAACACTGAAATCAAGATATCAAGGGGAACAATTATTAGACCAAGCATTTGAATCTATCTTTGAAGATTATTTAAATAGTAGTATCAAAACCAACCAACAATTGATAAAAGAAGTGGTTGCTTATATACACAGCTCTTATAATAAAGATATTACTTTAAAAACTTTGGCTGAATATTCTGGTAAAAAACCAGATCAACTTAGTTATTTATTTTATCAATACATGGGGATTCGACCTATTAATTACCTTATAAAATACCGTTTAGAACAAGCAATTGAACTATTAAAAGAAGAGGACTATACCGTCCAAGAAGTTGCGGCGTTAGTGGGTTATTCAGATCCATTATATTTTAGCCGGATTTTTAAGAAGCATGTTGGTTATTCTCCTAGTCAAGTGAAAAATGGATGATTTCTATATTCCAATGTTTATTTTATCTGTATGTTTATACAGATGACAGATTAATATATACTTTATATCTTAATATTTCAAAAAAAAGAGGAGTCTATTGTAAAACCATTTAAGTTTTACAATAAATCTCCTCTTTTATTTCTATAACTGATCAACGCCTTATTGTTAATCTTATACTATTTCTAAATATTTTTAAGGTTCTCATTTAACCATAATAATGCATTCCTATATCGATCATACGTGTGATCATGATGCCCACCTTCATCCCAAGTAATCGTTACACTTGCGGAGCTTAAATCAGATACTAAGATGTCATACATATTTTTTGTAAAGGTCACCGCATCCTTTTTAATATCCTTATGTCCTACACCTTCACGGTCACCACTTGACATATAAATCTTCCCATTACGATTGCAAATAGAATGCTCTTTCGCATATGAAACAAAATCTGGATACCAGAAAGAACCTGACATACTCGCTACGCATCCAAAACTGTTTGTGTTATAGGCTGCATAAAGAGAAATAAGTCCACCAAGGGAATATCCTGCAATCCCTGTTGCTTCTGAGGATGTGATTGTACGATATTTTTCATCTACCGCTGGTTTTAGCTTTGTTTCAATAAATGATAAATACTCATTTCCCTCTCCACCAAAGTTAGGGAACTTAGGATGTAGAGATGGACTTGGCCAAGGTGTCAATTCATTTAAACGATTTCCTGAAATAATGCCCACAATAATATAAGATACTTCCGACAAAAAATCCGCCTCTTTTAATAAAGAATATATAGCTTCATCACCATGTAAATAAACCACTGGATAAGATTTGTCTTCATTTTCATAATTGTTTGGCAGAAAGACAAAACATTGTCTTTCTGCAATTGTAGTTAATTCAATATTATGCTTCAAAATAGACTCCTTATATTAGTAAATAAAATCATATAAAGTTTCTAATGTATCGAAAATTCTTACACCATAATCCATTAATTCATCATAGCCAATCTCGATAATTTTTTCATTAGCAATCGCAGGCACAGACTGAATTGTTTCATCATTTAAAAGACTTTCAACTGCAATTGGATCAGTTTCTGCATTACGGTCAGAATTAATATAAACAATTATATCAGGATTAAGCGCTACAAGGTTCTCGCTTGTTAATGAACTTGTACCAGTTTCTAATACGTTTTCAGCATTGATTGTTTTTAACATTTCACTCTGAAGAGTTGAGTTAGCACCAAAAGTGTTAAATGTTCCATCTACATAAGTTACCATAAATAATACTTTTACAGGTTCTGTTTGAGATTGGTTGGATACCTTTTCTTTGATAGTATCTAAACGTGTTTGTAAAGAATCTGCATAAGCATCCGCTTTTTCAGATACATTGAAAATTTGACCGATGTTACGAACGTCTAAAATAATGTTATCAAGGGATTGATCAATTACAAAGTTACTTGCAAGCTGAGTATAAACATTGATATTCATATCATTTAAATCTTTAATTGTACCCATAGATTCATCTGTAAATGGCATAGAACGTCCAAAAATCAAGTCTGGTTCTGCACCAATAATAACTTCTTTTGACATACTCTTTTTATCACCAAGCACTGGAAGTTTCTCGTAAACAGATGCCCATTTTTCATCAGGAGCATTGTCAGGCTTTAAAATTCCAATGATTTTGTCTTCAAGACCAAGTTCTAAGAGTAAGTCAGTTGAAGATGGATTATTGGTAATTACTCTAGATGGAGCTTCTGTAAATGTCTGAGTATACTTCTCTCCGTCTGGTCCATAGATTTCCATTGTTAAAGGATATACGGTTTCGCTAGAATCTGTATTATCAACTGTTTCGTTTGATTCTCCTGCTGTAGCGTTTTGATCTACTGGTTGTTCTGTCACTGTATTATTAGAAGCATCATCTTTTGATGTATCTTGATTTGCTGTTTTTGCACAACCTGTTGTTAATAATGCAAGTAATAAAGCAGATGCCGTAAATTTATAAATATTTTTCTTCATAGTAATCTCCTTGTCCTTTTTGTTTAAAATTATTTTAAGTTCTTTGTTTTATAGCTTTGTTTATATCCACTTAACCCACGCAATACAAGGATGTTTAACCTTCACTTTAAATCAATAACTTCCTTGATGCGTTACATCACTGGTGGATAATAACTAATTAACAACCCGTTAGTATTCGGTGCTTTAAGAATCTCACAATCAATATCATATACTCTTTTTATTGTCTCTTTTGTTAAAACTTCATCTGGTTTGCCTTGTGAATCAATCTCACCATCTTTTAATAAATATAAGTAATCGCAGAATTGAGATGCCAGCGTTAAATCATGCAATGCAGCCAATACGTTAATCCCTAACCCCTTTACGATAGATAAAATTTGTAATTGATACCTAACATCAAGGTGATTGGTTGGTTCATCTAAAATTAACAATTTAGGTTCTTGGGCAATTGCTCTAGCTAACATAATACGCTGCTTTTCCCCACCTGAAAGTGAGGTATAGCTTCGATCCCCGTAATGTTTCATTCCTACCTTCTCAAGTGCTGAGCTTACAATTTCATAATCCTTAGAACTTTCGGTCTGTAGCATATTTAGATGAGGAGTTCGTCCCATCATTACGATTTCTCTTACGGTAAAATCAAAGTTTAAATTATTAAACTGTGAAACTACCGCCATCTCTTTTGCTAATTTCTTGTTTGATAACTGCGTGGAATCTTTTCCATCAAATAAAATGATTCCCCCACTTGGTTTTAAAACTCTGTATATTGAGCGCAATAAAGTGGACTTTCCACTACCATTTGGACCAAGTAGAGCAACAAAAGAATTATCACTTGTGCTTAAAGAAACTTTTTTGACAATTTCTTTTTCACCAAGATTTACACATAAATCTTTTACTGTTAAGTCCATAAAAACCCTCCTCTAATTGTTTGATCCAAATCCATAACCTCTCCTTACTAAAATGTATACAAAGAATGGTGCACCTACTAAAGCAGTAATAATTCCAATTGGTAACTCAACATTCTTTATGAGAATTCTTGCAATGGCATCCGCCCACATTAAAAATATTGCTCCCGCAAGTAAGGAAGTTGGTATTAGTCTTCTATGGTCTGCACCAACTAAGGAACGAACAATATGAGGAATAATCAGTCCAACAAAACCAACAATACCGCAAGTAGAAACAAGTATACCGGTAAGTAATGAAACAACAACCATGTAGATTCTTCTGTATAAACTTAAATTAATTCCCAAAGTAATGGCTGCTTCATCACCGGCTAACATGGTGTTAAGAACACGATATTGAGAAATAAAAAAGATACTACATAACACCACAGCAATGATTGGAAGTAAGATATTATCCCATTTTGCACGTGTTAATGAACCCATTGTCCAGAATTTAATGGACATCGTACCTTCCGAATCCCCAGCTAAGGAAATGATGAAGTTGGAAATTGCACTAAACAATGCATTTACAACCATTCCTGATAGTACTAGTTTTACAGAGGTCATACGGTTTCCATAAGAAGCTAAGGATAATACAGCTACAGTTGCTGCAATAGATCCTACAAAAGCACCAAAAGCAGTTCCTATTCCAAAACCAATAAATATTGAGAAGGTTGCTCCAAGGGATGCACCGGAGGAAATACCTAATATATAAGGTTCTGCCATAGGATTTTGTACCGTGGCTTGCATAACTCCACCACATAGAGCAAGACCAGCACCAACAAATAAAGAGAGCAATACTCTTGGAAAACGAATCTTCCATATGATATTCATTTCTGCATCTGTAGGAAGATTGGCTGCACTAGGTGATATTCCAAATAATTTTTCTAAAATTATGTGGTACGTGCTACTTGGTGATATCTTCATTGCACCCAAACATAAAGTGAGTAAAAAAGATAACCCCAAGATAATAAGTAAACTTATTATGACCAATCGAAAACGTCCTGCAGAAACTTTTGATTTATCTGCCATAAAAACAACTATGCTCCTTTCAAAGGAAGTTGAAAAACTTGTCCTTCAACCTCTTTCCCAAAGAATTTTCTTTGGTTAGTTTATGCTAACTAAACTAGATAATACATTTATTTTTCTTCCATTGGAATGGACAATTATTAAAAATATGGACAATTATTAAAAGTAATTTAAAATAAAAAGGCAATCTTTATGAAATGACCCCCATAAGTTAGATTTTTCAGGTCTAACTTATGAGGGGCACCTCATTATTCTAGGATTGCCCTTTTAAGTATTTTATATAAACGAAAAGACTCTGTCATTAATGAAAAAAGTTGATTTATTTTAAGGTTCATCTTATGAAGCTAACTATTAATTCTAACCTTTTTCACTCACTAACCAATCTTTTGCTGTTTCCATATCCGTATGAAATAAGATTTGACTATATAGAGGGCTCCCTCCCTCCTTTAGAAGCTTTAATATTAATTTTTGCACTTTTCTATTACAACCTACTATCGCTAATTTCCAGATTTTAAAACTGATACGTATGATATGATCCACCAATTCTTTTACCATATCCGTGGTTATATTTGTCTCATATAAATCCAAAAGAATACAACGTTTATCGCTTGGTTGCTTATGTAAAATAAATTCTTCTTCTTTCATAATCATATCTTTTAGTGCATCCATATCATCAAAAAAGCTACCATATTTCAGCGGTCTTAATATCCCGCCTTTAAAATAATATGGGCAATTTGCGCCACTTGGGGAGTAGGTTACTATATTCATACTTTTCACCTCATTTACAATTTTTTGATTCAATACCAAATTAATTCTTGCCTTGAAATAAAGGTAATCCAACAAGAATTTCTAGCTCTCTCTCTTTTAAATTTGCAGTAACGAAACCTCCCATTTGTTCCGTAAGCAATTTAACGATAGACAACCCCAGCCCTGTCGTCTTACTTCTTGATTTATCCCCAGTGTAAAAACGTTCAAATAAACGATTCATATCAATATTAGCTTCTTTATCCACAAAGTTCTTAAATAAAATAACAGCCTTATCATTATTCTCGGTAATTTTCACACCGATATTTCCTCTTGCGTGAAATACACTATTTCGTATAAGGTTTTGGATAATTCGTATTGTCATTTCTTTGTCTATATAGGAATATACAGGTTTATTATTCTCATATTGGACAAGTAAGTTCTTCTCCTCTAACATTGCTATTGATTCTGCAATACATTCCGTCATAAGATTTGTCAAATTAATACGCTCAAATTTAGGTTTTATATCTATATTTAAAAGATAGGAATATTCGAAAAAATGTTCAATTAATGTGCCCAATTCATCTGCATGTTTTTGTGCGACTACTAGTTTTTCGTGCTGCTCAAATGTCAGTTCACCTTTTTCCATCAGCTGTTGATATCCCTTAATGGCGGTAAGTGGAGTTCGCAAATCGTGAGATATATTTGCAATCATCTCTCTAAAACGCTTTTCCTCCTGAAGACGCTCAAGGCGAAGGGTCTCCTCCGCCTTAAAACATTGATTGATATTCGCAACCACTTTATTAAGTTCATTGTTAATTAAGCCTAGATGGATTGGCTGACGCAACTGTTTTGTTATACGCTTATTTAGTTGCTGATTAATTTTACGTAATTGCAATTGCAATGAGAAGCAATATAAAACCAATATCATAATAATTACGCTCAAAAGACCAACTACAATTATCATCTGAATCCCCATTCCTACGCACGTTCTTTGTGCATAACAAGTTTGTGGTGCGAAAGCACAAACTTGCGTGGGAAAATTGGCTTAATTTTACACACTCCCCCACCCCTGTTCCTTTATTAATATTTATCATTCTTTAATGTATTACAACGATAGATTCAACCATACTGTAAATAATGGGACATTCGCTATTTTAATTCCATTTTTTGAAACGCACCAATTGTAATCATTAGTATTACAATCAAAAAGATTACGCTAACACCAATTGCCCTTATAACATCTCCAATTCCTGTATCAAGAGACATCATTGCGTAATTACCTCCATAGGGTGTAGCATCAAATATATGTTTAAATACCCGTGATTTTTCTCTAAGTCCCGCCAACTGCCCACAAAGGAATGATAAGCCATAATAAATAGCAACTACAAAAATAGGTTTCTTTAATATAAGCGCTAAAGGAATACATATGCTTAATTGAGCCACATATACAAAAAGTAATGTCAACATGAGAACTACTAATTTCCCAATCTCTGAAAAAGGGAGCTCAGCATTACTAGTGGTTGTTAATAAGTTTAGAAAACCTAATGCCACAGAACCCATATCATATTCGTGATTTAAAGCAATTCCAACTCCTGTTACAACTGCATAAGGTAGTAAAAGAAGCGCTATAGAAATACTAAATATTATCGTTTTAGATAAGATTACTTTTGTTCTGCTATAACCATTCGTGATGGCATCATGGATCGTTTTATTTTCAAAATCTCCACTAATAATAACTCCCGATATAACCGCACCTAAAATACTTATCATACTCATATCCGATAGTAAAAAACCAATTCCAGACATACTTACATCCATCTTACCTAGTGATATCAATGATGCAATTATGCTCATAATAACTGCACTTACTGTAGTAATTCCTAACAACACTTTGAATGAGAAAGTTTTTTTAAGTTTATATAATTCAGCATGAACTAAATTAATCATTGTCACTACCTCCCACAATTGAGATAAAATAATCTTCTAAGGTATCACCTTCGTTGGAAAGGTTCGTAATAATAACTTCATTTTCAAAGAGCACTCTTGAAACCCTCTCTTTTTCATTCAGATAATCATATAATTTCACTGATTTATCTGGCATAACAATGTAGTTGTTGGTATTTAATTTTAGTTCTAGAATGCTAGCTAATTTTTCTGTTTGTTCGCAACGTATCAGCAAATGATGTTTACAATGTTCCTCTAGCTGTGCTAAAGTTATGGTTTGTTTCACCTCTCCTTTATGAATAATAATATAATCGGTGGCAGTTTGATATAACTCAGGCAAATTATGACTTGAAATTAAAATTGTCATCTGTTTTTCTTCACATAGTTTTATTAATAAATTACGAATTTCAACAACTCCAATTGGGTCAAGCCCATTGATTGGCTCATCCAATATAAGTAACTCAGGATTTCCTAGTAAAGCAACTGCTATTCCTAAACGCTGTTTCATACCAAGTGAGAAATTTTTAGCCTTCTTTTTACCAGTGTCAGTAAGCCCTACCAATTTTAAAAGCTCTTCTTCGATTTCTTTGTTTGGTATTCCTCTCATAATCCTATGTAACGTTAAATTTTCTTTTGCAGTCATGTTCGGTACTATGCTTGGATATTCAATCATACATCCAATTCTTTTCCGTTCTTCTTGTAATTCCTTTAAACCAGATTGTCCAAATAACTCAATACCTCCACTAGTAGGAAAACTAAGGCCAGATATTAAACGCATAAGTGTTGTTTTTCCTGCCCCATTTTGACCAATCAAACCATATATCTTTCCTGCTTCTAAGGTAATAGAAACATTATGCAAAGCATTTACGCTATGATAGCTTTTTGTTAGATTTTTTGTTTTTAAAATATATTCCATCTTCCCCTCCATTCTGTCCAACGCCAGCTCTATAAATAAATGCACTTTTTGCCGTCTGACATACCTTTTTTCTTTCTAACTACAGTGTAAAACATAAAGGTTTAGAAAAGGTTAAGTATAAATAAAAATAGTTTAGAAATCGATAATTTTATACCTTAAATAATCGATACCCTAATCCCCAAACCGTTTCAATATATTCCTGCTTCTCATTTACTTTCTTTAATTTAGAGCGCAAATTACTGATATGGGTTTTTACGGCATTATCATCCCCTAAGTATTCTTCCTTCCAAATTGACTCATAAAGATTTGACTTCGTATAAACCTTTTCGCGATGCAGCATAAGCATCTCTAAAATCAAGTATTCTTTTGCGGTTAGCTCAAGCTCCAATCCATTCACTACCACACGTTTCGAATTAACATCAAGGACAATATCCTTATAGCTATATACATTACTCTCTTGTATCTGTTTCTTCCCACGCCTTAAATTTGATTCAACCCTTGCCACGACCTCTCCTAAATCAAAAGGTTTCGTAATATAATCATCCGCACCTAGTTTTAACAAATCAATTTTGATGCCAACGATATCTTTGGCTGAAATAATGATAACAGGAATTTCTGAAAAACTTCGCATTTCTCTTAAAATCTGATCTCCACTTTTGTAAGGAAGCATAATATCAAGTATTACAAGATCATATGAATTATCTTTTATTTCATTCATTCCATCGATACCACTATAAACAGAAGTTGTATTATATCCTGCATCGGATAAAGCTTCCGCTAGCATTAAATTAACATCTTTACTATCCTCGATGATCAAAATTTTCTCCATAATATCTCCTTACTTCATCCGTTTTTATATTTATAAATGTATCTCAAACACATATCTCTTATAATACATATATGTATCAAATCCTAAATAAAATTATATACATTTTAACATTTATTAGCAATATATGTATAGAATTGCATTCAATTATAGATGTGATTATCTGTCCAAAAATAAAATGGGACCGTCGCAAAATAAAATTTTATATTTTGCGGCAGCCCCATTAAATATATTTCAAATTGAAACAAGGCAATATTAATTTTTATAACCTTCAAACGTATCACTAATAATTCTCTTTTTCTTAACGCCTTTTGATTTTAATAAATCTATCGTTGATTGTAAGACTGTTGGTGCTCCTGAAACGTAGTAATAAGCAGTATTGTCATATTTCTTAGCTAACTCTGCTAACTTTTTCTGAGTTTCCTCTGGATTTCTAGTTTTATGTAATGTCATCGCAGCATTATTATTCGTTATTCTTTCTATTTCTCCGTTAAATAAGTAATAATTAGTTGCAGCATAAACAATCTCAATTGGCCGACTCGTATCGTTCTCTAATTGTTTTAGTAGTCCTCGAATCGGTGTAATCCCAACACCACTAGCAAATAAAACAATAGGAGATGTGTTATCTTTAACTAAGAACCAGCCAAAAGGTCCTACCATTGCAACACTTTCACCTTTCGTCATTGTAATTAATTGCTTTTTATAGCTACTAGGTTCTTTTCCCGTTCTTGTTCCAAGCAGTAAATATCCTTCTTCTGGGATGGATGCAACTGAAAAGATTCTATAATCACTTCCTTCAATCGCTTTTCCAGGTAGTTTAAATATCGCATGTTCACCGGGCTTCCAAGTGACCCCTGGCTCTGTTCTTAATTTGATTACAAAATAATCTTCAAACGGATTTTCTATGGAATCTATTTTTGCTGTTGTTTTTTTTGTTATCCCTTTAAAGTATTTAATTTTAGAGACTAGCTCTAATGTTTTCTTAATCCCCATAATTTTTCACCTACTTTCTTATAACAGATGTACACGTAGACTCTACTAAAGTACTCCTGCATTAATAATCGTTTTATCTATTCTCTCATTTGTTCATTTAAATTTAAGTGTAACAATCCTTGACACATGTCAGGTTATGATATATGATTCTATCAGCAACCATGACACGTGTCAATGTTGTTTCAATAAGTCTTACATTTACTTCATATTGTCAACTTTTTAAGGAGGCTCCATCATGTACATCGGTAACAATCCAACTGCTCTTCGTTCTATGGAGTGGTTTACAGACGCTATTCTTCAATTAATGCACGATAACGATTATTCAAAAATTAATATAAAAGACATTTGCAAGAAGGCCGATTTATCCAGGCAAACTTTCTATCAGTTTTTTTCTTCGAAAGAAGATTTAATACGTTTTTGCATTCGTGAACATTTTCTTTGCTGGGATGCAATTCCTTGTGTAAACAATTTAAATGAAATTTCAGAGCAAATGATTAAGCATATATCAGATAACAAAGAGTTTATTCAATTATTATCAAGACATCACCTTGGGCACATTTTAACCGAAGAACTCTCTAAAAACCTTACGATAATTGCAGATAAAATCGACCCGAATCGAGACCCAAAAACAAAAGAACTAGCCCATGCATTCATTACGGCTGGATTATCCAATACATTCCTCGTATGGGCAAATTCTACTAATATTACAGAAAATGAGCTGATTCATCTGCTATTTATGATTCTAAAGGGAAGATATTTTAAGATATAATCAGTTTGCCTAAACTCAAATACTCATATAAATGAAAAATGGTGCCAGCGTAGTTTTCACCAAGCTGACACCTTACACTTTATATTATTCAATCTCTAACGGTACAAATTGAAATGTTGTACAATCCACCAAGCCTCGATTTGTTAATCTTAACTCTGGTAAACAAGCAAGTGGTATTAACGCCATCGTCATATATGGTGAAACAATATTACATCCAATTGCTTCCCATGCCTTTGTAACTTTCGCAACCATTTCAGCCATTTCATCCACTGGTTTATTATTCATTAGTCCTGCGATTGGAAGTGGTAATACTCCAATTAATTTTCCGCCTTGTGCAACCGCCATACCACCACCGCATTCCACAAGTGCATTTGCTACAATTGCCATATCTTCATCATTACTTCCCAGAACTAGTAAGTTATGTGCATCATGAGCAACGGTTGACGCCATCGCTCCATTTTTAATATGAAATCCTTTTACGAAACCAAAACCTTTTGTTCCCGTATAATTATGACGTTCAAATACAACCGCCTTTAGCACGTCCTGGCTTGGGTCTGCCTGAATGTACCCATCTTTTACTGGAACCGTTATATGTCTTTCATAGGTTCCAACTTTTTCAGGAATTATTTCAATCACACGTACTTCGGTGTTCCCTTCTTTTTTTGTTTCAATTTTAAAGGAATCTGAAGTGATTGTTTCTTTGATATGCATTGTATTTGTTGCTTTTTCTGGGAATTCATATTTTTCTAATTCAATACACATCTTACCATCTTTCGCTACAACATTCCCATCGATAATTACTTCATTTACATTTAAATCCGTTAAGTTATCAAGAAATACAATGTCTGCACATTTCCCTGGTGTAATAGAGCCTAGGTCTTGATCCATATGAAATGCCTGGGCACAGTTAATGGTAACCATCTGGATTGCCGTTAACACATCAATGCCTTCTTCCACAGCTCTTCTTACAATGTGATCTAAGTGACCATCTTCCATTAATGTATGGGGATGTGTATCATCTGATATTAGCATAGCAAATCGTGTATCTATATTTTCTTCCGTAATACTACGAGCAACGTCTTTTAAATCATGCCATGCACTGCCTTCTCTAAATTGAGCATACATACCCAATCGCATTTTTGCCAATGCTTCTTCTTTGCTTGTGGATTCGTGGCATGCCCGGACACCACTTGCTATATAGGCACTTAAACCTTTTCCAGTATCTGAAACTGACCAATGGCCAGTTACTGTCTTATTTGCCTTTAGTGTTTCACCAACAATTCGGTGTGTTTGGTCATCGCTACCTATAATCCCAGGATAATTCATCATTTCTCCTAGTCCTACAACACTATCCCATTTCATACTTTCAGCAACTTCCTCTGGGCCTATAAATGCACCCGTATCTTCAAATCCTGGTACAGCAGGTACGCAAGAAGGCGTGGTAACCATATTTTTTAATGGCGTATGTTTTCCATCCTCAATCATGTAGCGTACCCCGTCCATGCCAAGCACATTACAAATTTCATGAGGGTCCATATATATTCCTATAGTACCATGTGGTACTACTGCTTTTGCATATTCACTAACACTCATCATAGAAGATTCAACATGAATATGTCCATCTAGAAAACCAGGTGCAATGTAGCGTCCATTCGCTTTTATTACCGTAGTTTCTTCACCGATGCAATGTGTAGCATCACCAACTAATGCAATTCTACTATTTTTAATTGCAACATCCATATGTTCCATAATCTCTTTGGTACATACATTTATAAGTTTCGCATCTTTTATTACTAGGTCGGCACTTTCTCTACCCATCGCCACTGCAGATAAACTCTTTGACACTTGCCATAGAGGTTGATCTTTAAACATATTGAACATAAACATTCCTCCTCTTACGTAGTATTGTTTTTATTTACAACTATATTATATTACATTTGGAAGATTAATACATGAAGAAGTTAAATTATTATCTTAATAACCTAAAAAGTACCTTTTATCATTTCAGAATTATATAGATATAGAAAGGGGCCGTCGATATCAACTCCCTTGCATCCTAAGCTGCGCCATCACTAAATGATAATAAATTCCCTTCTTTTCTAAAAGTTCATTATGGGTTCCAATCTCCGAAATTTTTCTCTTATCAATTACAATCAACCGGTCTGCATTCTTTAACGTTGAAAGCCGATGTGCAATGGCAAAGGTCGTTTTCCCCTTCGTTAAGTTTTTCAGTGCCTGCTGAATCATAAATTCACTTTCTGTATCCAGTGCAGACGTAGCCTCATCCAAAATCAAAATCCTCGGATCGCTTAAAATAGCCCGGGCAATGGCAATTCTCTGTCTTTCACCACCAGATAAGTTATACCCATGTTCCCCAACGTAAGTATGATAACCGTCCGGTGTCTTACATATAAAATCATGGGCACCAGCCGCTTTCGCAGCACGAATTACATCTTCAAAACTTGCATCCTGCTTTGCAAACCGTATGTTGTTTAAAATACTTCCAGAAAACAAAAAGTTCTCCTGCAATACGACCCCGATTTGAGAATGTAAACATTCCTTATTCATATCACAAATATTAATTCCATCAATAGAGATAGATCCGCTATCAACATCATACAAACGCATAATTAAATTAATCAATGTAGATTTTCCCGTTCCCGATGCACCAACTATCCCAATCATTTCACCCTGCTTAACCTGTAGTGAAATTTCCTCTAGTACAGGCTCATAACTCTTATATCCAAAGCATACATCTTCAAAATCAATATCTCCTTTGATACGAAACTCTTTCGCTTTTGGTTTTTCCTGAATTTGCGGCTCTTCCTCTAAAATATCATAAATACGTTCTAGAGAAGTTAACATCTCCATAATACTTCTTGGAAGCTGAGTTAACCTTCCTAATGGACCATAAATAATTCCTGTGTATGTAATAAACTGTAGTAATTCCCCGGCACTCATAGTCCCAAGTAATACAGCCTTTCCACCGAAATAAGTTACAAAATATAAACCAAGTCCCATAACAAAGGTAAGGATTGGATAGAAAACCGCAAAAAAGACTTCATTATTTTTCTGAACTCTTGCATAATCCTGCGCCATTTCATTAAAATGTTCCGATTCTTCCTGCTCTTTTCCATATGATTTTACCAAGCGAATGCCTGAAATCACATCTTGAAGGCGGCTGTTTAACTTATCTTCTTTAATCCTTTGCATTCTGAAAATATGCTTAATTTTCTTTTTCCAAATTTTCGTTGCGATTAACACAAATATAAAAAACACCAAAGAAGCTAATGTTAATAAGAAGTTCATCCGTAGCATAATAGCTAAAGCTCCGATCATAGTAACTAAGGCTGAGAATACATTACCAAAGACATTTTCCATAAACCTTCGTATCTTGACGGTGTCTTTTACCACACGGTTCATTAAATCTCCCGGTTTTCTTCGTTCTTGGAAAGAAAGAGAAAGTATTTGTATTTTATGAAATAATTTACTTCGAAGCTCTTTACTAATCTGAGCCCCAAGCCTTACACACCACCAGTTTTTCGCAATTTGAATTGTTATGACGGCAATGGTCAATACTAACATAACCACAATAAAGAAGAGAATGTCTTTGTAATCACCATTTTTATATACTAAAACATCATCAATAAAACGCTTTTGCCATTCTGGAATATAAAGCTGTGCAATCGCTGCTATAATCATAAAGATTGCTATCCCGATAAACCTCCACCTATAATCTTTTATTAACTTTAGGAAATTACCCATAGTCGTATGCCTACCACTACAATATGGACATTCTCTTGTTCCTGGTAGTACTCTTCCACATTGTTCACAATACCGGTCTAACTCTTTACTTACAACTTCTTTAAAGATACCTTTTGACAAATTCTCTGCGCCCTGCGCTACTTGAAAGTATTGTCCTAGGTATCGCATAGAAAACCGTGCAGTTATTACCTCTTCACTACCATCATCCACAATAATAGCTCCACAATTAACCATTTCCTTGCACACAATACGTTTTATCTGCTGTAGCTCATATTCATATAAAATATGAACCCCTTGCATGACAAAAAAGCGGATTTCTGTGATTATAACAAAGCCATCCCTAACATAATTAAAACTTCCGCTACTTTCTAAATCATATGGAACACAAAATTGAATCTGTTCTTCCTGTTTTAAATTTAAAATCCTTTTTTGTTCCTCTGACAATTTATAATTTAATCTCATGACTTTTTCCTTTCTGATTTATAAGAATAAGTCAATTTTTTTCAATTCAGCTGCTGACAAAGTTCCGATATCCGGTATTTCAAAACGATTTCCGTCTAAATCAATAATAAGTAGCTTTGTTTCCGATAAAGATATCACCGAGCCTCTGCCAATTGAGATTGCGAAACGACAATCGCCATAATCCGTTTTAACCTCAAAATATGCATATCCATATTCTTCTTTGATGGAAAGTATCTTTTGAATCTTTGGTATATGGTAGCGAAACTCTAATTGTTCTTTTAAAATCCCCTCTTCTTCTTTAAATAATGAGATATCTTTGATAACTCCTATCTCTTTCGCCGCCTCATTTGATTCTCGTACCGAAATAAACCCATATGGATCAGAGAATGGAAATGTACGAACAAGATCTACTCGGTCATAATGGACATCTTGATAATCTAAAGATAAAAATCCACCTTTTGTTTTCTTAAAAACAGCTTCCTCTGGTTTTAAAAATAATAAATCCATTCTTTTTTTAAATTCTTGTTCATAAGCTTCTTCATCAAATACGTCTAAAAATCCGTCTTCTTTTTTCTGACCCTTCATATCCTCTCGCCTTCCTTCAAGCGCAAGTGCATTGTTTTGTATCTGCATTAACCGATAATAAATTCCTTTTTCAGCAATTAGTTCTTTATGAGTTCCTGACTCTTTTATTTCTCCATTTTCCATAACAATTAGCTTATCTGCACCATTTAAGGTGGAAAGTCTGTGAGCAATGGAAATTGTAGTTCTCCCCCGAATTAACTCCTCAATGGAATACTGAATTGCTTGTTCTGTTTCTGTATCCACCGCTGCTGTTGCTTCATCTAAAATTAAAATCTTAGGATTCGCAAGTATTGCACGTGCTATTGAGATTCGTTGTTTTTCTCCTCCTGATAGCATACGTCCTGATGAACCAATCACTGTCTCATATCCATCTGGCATCTTACAAATAAAGTCATGTGCACTGGCTTTTATCGTAGCTGCAATAATTTCTGCTCTCTTTGCATCTTTTCTGGCATAAGCAATATTTTCAGCTACCGTTCCCATGAAAATATATGTCTCTTGAGAAACCATGGCAACATTATTTCTTAATTGTTTCAGTGATAATGACTTCAAATCAATCCCATCAATATAAATACTTCCCTCTTGTGGATCATAGAGTCGATTTAAAAGGTTTGCTAGTGTGGATTTTCCAGCACCAGACCGACCTACAATTCCAAGCATTTGACCGGATTTTATATTGAAACTGATATTTTTTAACACGGGTTGATTTGGTTCATATCCAAACGTTACCTGATTAAATTCAACGTTTCCTTTAAAATCATTGATTATGACTGGAGAGCTACTTTCTTCTATCTCTGGAACTGCATCAATAATTTCCAAAATACGCTCAGCGCTATTCATGCTATTACTCCACCAACGAAAGCAATGGGAGAAAAAATCCAAAGGTCCATTGAGTTGGCTAACGTAACTGGTAAACGTAATTAAAGTTCCTAGCTCCATATTTTTGTTACCAAGGACGAGGAAAGCACCAACTCCCCACGTAAGAAAGGAAGCAATGTTCTCAACTGCTGAGTACCAAGCATAAAAACGGTTATCATACCCGTTCACTTGTAACTCAGACTGCATTACCATTTGATTATATTTTGTAAATCGATCAATTTCCTTTCTCTCTTGCCCAAAGGCTTTTACAACTCGTGCCCCCATAAAGTTATCGTTTAGTTGGGCACTTAAACTTCGATTTTCCCTATGCCTTCTTCCATATAATCTCCATAATTTTGGCAGCATATAGGCACTTAAAAACATGAGAAATGGAAGTAGTGCTAAAGAACATACCGCAAGCAATGGATTCATAGAAAACATTACAATAACAGTTAGCAACAACGTTAATAAATTAATAAAAAAATAGGGAACCCCATCAATGAAAAATCCTGTTACCTCATCTGCATCACTGAGTACTCTAGTCATTAATCCACCAGTTTGCCTACTGTTATAAAAATTAATGGAGAGTCTTCCCATCGATTTAAAAACATCACTTTTTATCTGCTGTACAACATCGGGAACTATTTTAGCTGACATAACTCCTTGTATAATTCCTAAAAGCTGTCCAATAATTTTACAAATCAACATTGTAATTGTTAACGCTGCAAGTACAATAAAAAAGTTTTGAAATCTTGCTGGAAACAATGATAGAAACTGTGGATCTTTTTTTAACACCTTATCATATAAAATAGTTCCGTTTAGATATGGCCAAACAAGACTAATGCCAGCACTGGCTATGTAACAAAACATCATAAAAATCATCTTTTTTGTATGTGGTTTAAAATAGTATAAACAACGAAAAAATATTGATTTCTTTTCTATGCAGCTAGGACAAATTTTCCTTTCTTTATTTGGGTAAATCTTGCCGCATTTAGGACAACTCTCGAACTTCTTTTTGTCTTTCCTATCTACAGTAACACTCTCTCCAGACTTAATTTTACGAAATGCTTTTACAAAATCATGCATATTAGACATTTTAGACTTTGTAAACTTTAAAAGTAACTCCTCTCCATCTTTTGTCTTTGCTGCCAGTGCTCCACCGCTTAATCGTCGCAATATGATTAAATCTTCTATTTCATTGATCGTATACGTCTCTTCTGTAACCTTGCTTTTATTTTCCCTTATTCTTTTATTGTTCTTAAAATGTTTCGTGTCTTTTCTCTTCTTTTCTTCCCTTTCCTTTCCTCCCCCTAATATGTAAACACCTGTAAAGTCTTCTTGTTTTATTAGAACCAAAGAATCTGCCGTTGAAACAATATAGTTTTTAACAAATCTATGGGTTTCCCCCTCATCTGCTTCTGCATACGCTAGAATTTCATCCTTACTGATGCCTCTCTTATCCAGATAATCCAAAATCTCATTTGTCAAATCCATATTGACCTCCATCCCTTGGCATACCTTCTACGCAGCCTAACTAATTCATACCTCATAAGGCCTAAATTTGTAAAAATTCTTCTTTGCATAACACAAATTCCACTATTCTTTTACATCAGTTTCTAAATTATCGACCTTATCAATATCTAACACGATTCCATCACTTCCATCAATTGATACGTTTTTTAAGGATAAATGTTTAATATTTCTTGCAAATAATCCACGTTTTACAGAAGGCTCACACCCAATCATCATAGCCGCTTTTCCCTTTTTTGCATCTTTTGCATAGGTAACCTTTATATTTTCCATCGTAACTGACTCAATTTTCTTTTCTGGTAAACCATAAAAGTAAGCTGCTGCAACATGACAGTTTTTACACACAATATTCTTAAACTTTAAATCCTTAATACTTGGAGTACGTTCATCTACTGGTAATGCTTCCTTACTAGAAACGTAGTTTGTCCTTCCGTCTGGGTCACAGAAATAAAAACTATTCACAACAAATGGTGTTTGAACATGATCCATTTCAATATTTTTAAAATAAATATTCTGAAGAACTGAATCCTCTCCTCTTCCTCTTCTTGTCTTAATACGTAATCCTCGGTCTGTCTCTTCAAATTTACAATTCATAACCTTGATATTATCTACACCAGCAGCTATTTCACTTCCAATCGTAACTGCTCCATGTCCTTTTTTCATGTAAGAATGTCTTATTATGAAATTCTTTGATGGTGTTTTATACGTCTTACCCATATAAATCTTACCAGACTTAATTGCAATGCAGTCATCTCCAACAGAAAAATATACCCCAACAATTTCAACATCATCGCAGGATTCTGGATCGATGCCATCTGTATTTTGGGAATTTGAAGGAGATAGGATAGTAATATCATAAAAACGTATGCTTTTTGAAAAGTATGGGTGCAGATTCCAAGCTGGTGAATTTGTAATTGTCACCCCTTGAAGTGTAACATTTTTACAATTATTTAGAAAGAGCATTTTCGGACGTGCTGGATCATTTTTTCTCTTTTCTTGATCCCACCAATTATCAAAACTTGCACACCCATCAATGGTTCCCTTTCCACAGATTAATACATTCTCAACTTCAATCCCTGTAATCAGTGACGCAAAACTATCTAATGGATTTCCTTCCCAGGAGGCTAATAAATATTCCGAACGCTCATCATAACTCTCCACTCTTCCTGGAAGTACAGGAAATTTAGTTTTATCTATAAATGCAGAGAGAACTGCTCCTTCTTCTAATTCTATTATTATATTACTCTTTAAGAATAGGTTAGTAAATTTATAGGTTCCCTTTGGTACCAAGACCCTGCTATTTTTCGGGCAACTCATAATTGCTGCTTGTAAGAAAATTGTATCATCCGAGATACCATCTCCCTTTGCTCTAAAATCTTTTACATTTAGTGTTACAAATTCTTCATTTGTGTGTACTTTAACGTCTGTCGAATATTGATCTCCCTGAACAATACTTAATGTATAATCCGTGTCTGGTGACAATCCATATAATGTTTCCACTACTTTATTAGAGGTCATAACCTCCTCTCCGTTACAAATAATCTTATATTCCTCTGTATGATAACATGATTTTTCATCTTGTAATTCAATTACAATGCTTCTCGCAGTTGTTAATAATATATGAAATTCCAATGTTTTTCTCCTTTCTTATTAAAAAGTTTCAGAATTTTTTTAATGCAATGGATTTATTTGTTCTGATTTAATTTTAGATATTGTGCATATGCCATAAAAAGTGCTGCTATCCCTTTATTATCATTGGATACTATAGGTTCGGAAAGATAATATGAGATACTTCCATCTCTTCTTAGATTATCCTTTGGTCCAAGACCAGATACCGCATTTATATCATTTAATATGTATTTCCCATCCTTATATACTAATTTTCTCTCAATAATACTATTAAGAATGTTTTCGGCAGCCTTTTCATATTTTTCTGGTAATATAACTTTCATTCTACAAGCTTTAAATATTGACGCTGCAATCATTGCCGACCCTGATGTTTCAAGATAATTTCCTTCTTGCTCAGGAAGTGCGATTAACTGATAAAACAAGCTACTTTCTTTCTCTTGATACTGCAATAATCCTTTCAAAGCTTCTTTAAACAAATCACCCAATGTACGATAATTTTCATAAATTGCTTTTGACATCTCCTCCATCGTATCAATGAGTGCCATCTGGTACCATGCGATGGCACGTAGCCAGAAATTCTTTGAGCAGCCACCTGGTTTTTTCGCCCAGAATATTTCCTCTGATTCATCAAATCCGTGGTAATGTAACTGTTTTTCAGGATCAAACATATGCTTTCTCACTTGAAGAAACTGTTTTACGATATCTTGATAATGTTCCTTCTTCCCATATTTCGTCTCACATGCTGTATAAAATGGTTGTGCCATATATAAACCATCCAACCATACTTGGTTCGGATATATTTTTTTGTTCCAGAAGTTTCCGGATTCCGTTCTTGGCTGTTCGTTCAGCTGATTTTCTAAAACTTTCACTGCCTTATAAAACTTTTCATTTCCAGTCTGTTCATATGCAAAGATTAAGGCTCTCCCTGGTGCTATGTTATCTAGATTGTAGTCTTCTAGTTTATAGTGCTTTAATGTTCCATCTTCTTCTATATATTTATCCAAATAAGAGATGATAAATTCACGGAATAAACTCTTTCCTGTTGCTTCATACAGTTGGATTGCAGCCATAAGAATACATCCATCTTCGTAATTCCATTTATTAAATCGAACATTTTCATAGTTCCTATAAAACACTTCTACAAATGCATTTATTTTCTTTTCATTTATTACATTTAACATTTTTACAATCCCTTCTTTCATTATTTTCCTTCTATTGTTTAGTATAGTGGTTTATAGTATAATAATCTAAGATTATATTCCTATTTTTGCTATTTTTTCAAACTTAAATGAACAGAGAGAAAAGGAATGGTATGAAATTATGAAATATACAGTATTTGCAGAAAGAATGGATGGAGTGCGTGTTGAACATATCATACGAGATGTTGAATTTACAATGCCAGTCAAACACATGCATCCAGAATATGAACTGTTTTATTTAATTGAAGGGGATCGCTACTATTTTATAGAAAATGAAACCTACCTTATTCATACTGGAAGTCTAGTTTTCATTAAAAGAAACGAAATTCATAAAACAGGTGCTGTTCAAAATCGTACCTACCATAACCGAATATTAATTTCTGTTGCTGCAGAAGTATTAAATCCATTTCTAAATGCCATCGGACTATGTTCATTGGAACAATTTTTCTCAGGCCACCGAGTGGTTACCCTTGATACACAGGGGCAGAATTATGTTTTACAGAGGTTTAAAGAAGTTGCAAAAGAAATAAATGAAAAAAAAGAAGGCTATGAATGCCTTGTTAAAATGAAAATTACTGAACTGCTACTTTATATTCAAAGAATTCGCAAAGACCCTCGCCGTATATTAACAGAAACAATCTCTGAATCCGGGAAACATAAGAAAGTCCAAGAAATTACTACTTATCTATGTAGACATTATAGAGAGCAGTTTTCACTGGATGATTTAGCAGATAATTTTTATATCAGTAAGAGTTATTTAAGTCGCATTTTTAAAGATGTAACTGGATTTACCATTACCGAATATACAAATATTCAAAGGGTTAAATTTGCGAAAGGAATCTTAGAAAATAAACGTTGTAATATAACAGAATTATCCGCCCAATCAGGATTTGAAAGCATTACTTATTTTGAACGGGTTTTTAAAAAATACACGAAATTATCGCCTTTAGAATATCAAAAAGCGATTCATTCAAATTCATTCAAATCAAGAGAATAAAAGCTGTTAAATTAAAATTTCATAATAGAAAAAGATTGTTACAGAATAAACACATTTCTAATAAAAATAAGGGAATTTAGCATCAAAAGACTGAAAAATAGCTTAAATCACGTTATCTTTTTAACATTTGTTGAAAAGTTCTGACTACTATGATATCATTTCCATTGGCGCTAGAATCAATGTAATTTTGATTACATATATCTAGTAGAGCTTTCGTAAATGCAAAGCGCATAATATATACATATCTACATTTAACAATTCCTTATGCATACATTGCATAAGTAATATAAAAAATAGTAAATAATAGAATAATCAAGCAAAGTCTAAAACTTAGAATGCGAATTTTTCTATTTTACTAAACTAGACTTTACAAAGTTTTGCACATGAAGAGGAGTGGAAAAAATGATATTAGACATGTTTAACCTTAATGGAAAAGTTGCTGTTGTTACAGGTGCCAACACAGGCCTTGGACAAGGAATGGCCGTTGCACTTGCACAGGCTGGTGCAAAAGTAGTTGGCGTTGCAAGACGTTCCTGCGAGGAAACAAAAACTAAGATTGAAAGCTTTGGAGGAACATTTGTTGAAGTAAACGCAGACCTATCAACAACCGAACCTGTTCAAAGAATACTTGATGAATCTTTAGCAGCATTTGGAAGAGTTGATATTCTTGTAAATAATGCTGGATTGATTAAAAGAATTGATTCTATTGAATATGATGAAGCAAGTTGGGATCAAGTTATAAATGTGAATCATAAGGTGGTATTTTTCCTTTCACAGGCATTTGCAAAACAGTATGTGAAACAAGGACAAGGCGGAAAAATCATTAATGTAGCTTCTATGTTGTCATATCAGGGTGGTATAAGAGTTCCTGCATATACAGCAAGTAAGAGTGCTATTTTAGGTCTTACAAGAGCACTTGCAAATGAATGGGCAAAATATAATATTAATGTAAACGGTATTGCGCCTGGATACATGGCTACTAACAATACTGAGCAACTTAGAAAAGATGAAGACAGAAGTACCGAAATTCTTGATAGAATTCCAGCTGGACGTTGGGGCACTCCTGAAGACATGCAAGGTGCAGTAGTTTGGCTTGCATCTGATGCTTCTAATTATGTAAATGGCTTTACCGTAGCTGTAGATGGCGGTTGGTTAGCAAGATAATAAAAAGTTGGAATACGGTTTCGTATTCCAACTTTTTTGTGAGCAAAAAAAGGTTGCCGCAAAAAAGATATCTTCTCTTCTACGACAACCCCTTTATGGTCTATGTAATAGCTTAAATATTAAACAAGAGCTCCTCCACCATCTACGATTATGAATTGACCTTGAACATAACTAGAGGCATCACTGGAAAGATATAATACAGTTCCATTTAACTCCCCTTTGTTTGCAGGGCGTCCTGTAGGGTTTAATGTATTATATTGAGTCAAGAATTCCTGCGATTTAAATAAGGTAGCACTTGTCATTTCACTTTCAAAAAGAGCTGGTCCAATGGCATTTACAGTGATTCCATACTTTGCATAGGATGCTGCCATACCTCTTGTTAAACCAACAACTGCTGCTTTTGAGGAGTTATAGGAATGTCTAATAAATGCATCAAATTTATCTGCAACTACTGCATTTACAGACGCAATATTAACAATTTTGCCATAGCCTCTTTCTTTCATTTGAGGAACTACATATTTGCTGGCTAAAAAGATACCTTTTACATTAGTATCAAAAGACTTATTCCAGTCTTCTACGGACATACTATCTACTCCGCCACGTACTGCAACTCCTGCATTATTTAGTAAAATATCAATATGTCCAAAAGTATCAAGTACGGTTTGCATTGCTGCCTTTACACTTTCTTCATCGGTAACATCGCATCCAACTGCAAGTACTTTTCTACCTGTCTTTTCAAGTTCTTCTTTTACTGCATTTAACTTTTCTACACGTCTTGCTAATATTGCAACATCTGCCCCTGCCTTTGCATATGCAAGTGCAGCATCTGCACCAAGACCTGAACTTGCTCCAGTTACAACAGCTACTTTTCCTGATAAGTCAAATAAATTATCCATGTCCATTCACCCTTTCTTTCTAATTATTGTATCAAATTTATTAGTCTTCATTCATTTTATTGGATTTATCCATCCATCTAAAACGCCATATAGTCTGCATTGTAATTATTTATTTATTAACTTAACACTTTCATTTACAAGTAATTGAGGATATAAGCAAATAACTTCTGGTGCGGCATTTTCGTTATTAATATGTTTAAATAATAATCTACAGGAATTTCTCGCCAGTTTACCTAAATCTTGATCAATTGTAGTTATCTCTGGTGAAACAACAAAATTATGTAACGTATTATCATAACTAACGATAGAATAGTCATCAGGAACTTTTTTGCCATATTCACTCAAACATTTTAAAAATCCAAGTGTCATCATATCATTACAAATAAATACTGCTGTTAAATCACTATTCACAATTTCTTTCCCCGCATTATATCCGCCGATTGCCTTATATTGGCCATCATAAATATAATTTTCATTCACAGGTAAATTAAATTGTTTCATGGCCTCTTTATAACCAGTAACACGGGAATTCGCTTTTGCTACCGCATTTCCGATACAACCAATTTTGGTATGTCCACTTTTAACCAACATTGATACTGCTTGAAAAGAACCATTGATATTGTCTATGTAAACTTTGTTGCATTCAACATCATCCAAATAACGATCTACCATAACATATGGAACTGGAAGCGATTTTAAGTATATTTTAACTTTCTCATAGTCTTCATCGCTTCCGATACTTGGGGTATAAAGAATACCATCTACACCTCTGGAAACCAATAGATGCAATAATTCAATATCTGCTTGGGGATTTTCATCGGAGTTTACAATCATGATTGCGTATCCCTTCTTACGGCAATATTCTTCGATTCTCTTAGATAGCGATGAGAAGAAAATATTTTCGATATCGGGAATAATTAATCCTATTACATTCGATTTTTTAGTAACCAAACTTCTTGCCTGCTGATTCACTGTGTAATTGAATTTTTTTGCAACCTCTATAATCCTTTTTTTTGTTTCCTCAGCAATTCTACATTCTTTTTCATTAAGCACCAAAGAAACTGCTGCTGCACTTACACCTGCTTCTCGTGCAATATCTTTAATTGTAACTTTCATTTTATGTAACCTCCAGACAACCAATCCTTACAAACTATATAGTAACACAGGTTACTAATAAAAGCCATGCTAAAGGAATAATATCATGGATAATATAAACATAAATACAACGCCAGAAATCATGGGAATGGATGTACGCTTTACAAGTTCTAGAGGATTAATCTTAACTGTACCCGCTACAATCATAACAACTGCTGCTACCGGCGATACCGCTCTTATGATATTTCCTGCTAATGCCATTGGAATTGTGACGGCAAAAGCACTGATACCTGCCGCTGTTGCTAATGGCATCATCAATGGCACTAATGCATAGAATAACGCCGTTCCACTACCACTTACTAAAACAATGATTAGGGTTAGCCCAACAAGTATTAGTGGTAACACAAATCCTAAGCCTGATCCTTTGATTTCAAGCATTGTGTTTTGTAAGGATGATATTAAACCGATTGATTTAAGGCCAGAAACATAAACAGTCGCAGCAACCAACAAAGCTACGATTGACATAGAACCACCCATGCCTTTAAAAAAGTTTTCTGTTTTACTAAAAGCTTCTGCAGTGCTTTTGTTACGAATCGTTTCGCAAAGGATAGCAACAACAAAAGAAAATAATACTGCCAGTTCAACACTTACATTAACGGTTACTCCCGCAAAAGTATCAAATATATAAATTGCAATTAACAATAAAATAGGAAATACCGGTAAAATGGTATAGACGATTCGATATATCAAACCGCCCTTGATTTCGTCTACTTTCTCCATCTTTACTTCATCTTCATTATGTATCGGAGTTTTTTTGTCTAGATACTTTTGCCAAATAAAATGTACTACCGCCATAACTATTAATGTTGGTATCGATACAACTGCATGATATTTTAAGACATAGTCGGATACTGTTAATCCAGTAAATTCAGGATATTTTGCAAGCTCTGTTGCAATTGCTACATTATCTCCTCCCAAAGGTGTGGGCATTACCGTTGCTGTTGTAGCAATTACAGCTGCTGTTGTAAGAGTTGTCATTCCTGCCTGACGTAATACTGGGTACAACGTTGCTAATAAAATAATCGCCAAATTAGATGCACTTGGTATTACTAAAGAAAGTAAGTTACCTATTAAGAAAACGACAGGAACTAGAATATATACGGATTTAATCTTTTTAATTGGTTTTGTTAACGTATGAACTGTAACTTCATTTGCACCAATCGCTGACATATACGCAGTATATCCACCTAAAATCATGATGATAAAACCAGCGGAAGTAAGTGACGATTTAAATTCATTGATAATTACCAGTAGTGGATCTAAGAGTAGCAATCCTGATGATTCAAAATTGCTACCACCAATTGTGTTTCCTGCAAACGATGCTACATACATTAATAAAATACCCATTACTAGCATGGTTATCTTGATATCCATCTTTTTAATTAACATAACAATAACTATAATAATTGATAGCAGTGCGATACTATACATAATAAAGTTATTCATATGAAGTCACTTCCTTCCGCTTATTTTACATCAGGCCCTACAGCTTTTATGTCTTATAAAATTACATTTAACTAATTGCACTTACGAATTGATTCTTTAAACCATTGACGGAATTTATCCGGATCAATATCAAGACAAATCTTAGCATTGTTTGGTTGTTTTAGATAACCTCTTAAGTCAACTACGGTACATCCTGCAGTCATTGAACCTGCAAGTTCAACATCAATGTAGGTATCTACTACTTCATAAATTTCAGGAGCAAGTAGGTAAGCGATAGCAGTACTATCATACATTTTTAACCCTGTGTTAAAACTACCACCACGATATTTTTTGAATAAGCAGTATGCCATTTCTCCTGTTTTATTCATAGTTTTAATTTCTTCACTATCCTCTGGCAATACCAATGCCTTCATACCAACATCTAAGCCTACCATGGTAATTTCAAGTCTGCTATGGAATAGGATATGTGCAGCTTCTGGGTCAACACCTACATTATATTCTGACATAACACCCTTATTTCCACGGCTTGCACTTCCACCCATCATAACAACTTCTTTGATGTTTTCTTTTACTTCTGGATATACCTTTAATAAAAGTGCTACGTTTGTTAATGGCCCAATAGCAACGATTGTTATTGGCTCTTCGCTTTCCATGATAACCTTTCTCATGGCATTTATTGCGTGCTCTTTTATTGGCGTTTGAGTTGGATCTTCAAAATCATAACCTTCCATACCACTCTTACCATGAACTGAGCTAGCGTCTTCATAAGGTCTGATGAGTGGCCCCTCTGCTCCTACTGCAACTGGGATATTCTCTTTTTCAAAGAATTTTAATAAACGCAATGCATTGTATGTGGTTTTATCTAATCCAACATTACCTGCTACAGTGGTAATTAACTTTACATCTAATTCCTCTGAATATAATGCAATCGCAATTGCTAAGGCATCATCAATGCCTGGATCTGTATCTATAATAATTGGTCTTTTATTCATAATTTTCTCTCTTTCTGCCTTTGGCTGAACACAATAATGAAAAGGATTTTCCTTTCCAGTGGAAATACTGCTATTTCACAGTGAAAACACTATTATTTTACTTATTCTCTTTAAAATATTCCTCTACTTCATTTAAGTAAGGTATCGCAACCTGTGCACCCTCTTTAGTAACTGTTAGAGCTGCTACATCGGAAGCAAATCTTAAACCTTCTATAAAATCTTTATCGTAAACGATATAGCGACATAAAGCTCCAATATAGGAATCTCCTGCTGCTGTTGTATCCACGGCTTTTACTTTTCTTGAATCTATATGCTGAAGTTTACCATTGTAATTTGTAATACTTCCATCTGTACCAAGTGTAACAATCGCCTTTACACCCTTAGCCTGAAATACATCCAGTACCTCTTGATAGGTGCCTTCATTATCAGGGTAAATACCAGTTAATAACTCACATTCGCTTTGATTTACAATAATTAAATCTAAATATTGATATAAATCATCTTCTAATACTCTTGCAGGAGCAGGGTTTAAAATCGTATAAAGTCCAAGTTCTTTTGCATACTTTAAAGATTTCTTAACAACTTCAAAATCATTTTCTAGCTGTGTTAAGAAAACATCCCCTGGATTCCCAATCTTTTGTAATTTATCTTTTATAGAATCAAAATCCAATGCATGATTTGCACCATTACTTAGTATAATTCTGTTATCATTGTTACACCTCGTAATCATAGCAACTCCCGATGAAACGTCATCAGAAATCTCTACATTAGAAACATCTACACCATAGTTTTTTAAATCCTCTACTAATTGCTTACCAAAGATGTCATTTCCAACTTTAGCAATCATTTTAACTTCTACACCAAGTTTAGCCGCAGCTACTGCTTGGTTACCGCCCTTACCACCTGAATTCATAAAGAAACCATATCCATTAATAGTTTCACCGCTCTTTGGCATATAATCACTTTGAATTGAAAGGTCCATATTTAGGCTGCCTAGTACTATTAGTTTTTTCATAATTGGTCACCTCTTCTTTAATAAAACTGCCACTTCACAGTCATTTTTCATTCGTAATCAAATTGCCAGTCAAGCATGCGCATTTCCTCATATATCTGAAGTCTTTCCATAAATCATACACTATGATATTTAACCATTCCCGGTCCTAAGTCCTTAGTCGGTCTTTCAATAAAGCCAAACTTTTTATAAAATCCAGCCAGTCCTGGAGTAGACATAAGCCCTATATATGCGCCATCGCATGCTGTCTTTGAAATGTATTCTTCTAAACGATTCATCAACATAGAACCTATCTTACGTTTTTGATATTCAGGAATAACTACAACATCCTTAATAAAAAAAACAATTCTTCCATCTCCGACGATTCTTGAAATCCCTACGGGCTTTCCATCATCAAAAATCACCACTGTATAAAGAGAATTCTCAAGGGAAATTTTTACGTCTTCATAACCATATTCCTTAAAATTTACCTGCTTTCTGACATCGATATATATTTCTGGAGTTAATGCATTATCAACAACTTCTAATTTCATCCAATCACCTATATCTTAAATATCCCTTCAAAAATATAACGAACTATAATCTCTTTTTAAATATAACGAACCATAATCTCTAAATAATTTGCTTTTAAATATTTCTACTAAATTAAAAGCTTTTACTGCAGTTTAAACGATAACTTGAATATTATTATAAAAATGAGCGCCAGTAAGCGCTCATTCTTTTAGCTTAGAATAATAACACAAATGATAAAACTAAGCAGCTTATCGTTCCAACAATAATTGGCACGCTTGTTCTCTTAACTAACTGAATTGGAGTTGCTCCAGTTGATGATGCTACAATAACGATAACAGCTGCCACTGGTGATATCGAACGCACCAAGTTAGCAATCATCTGCATTGGTAGAGCGATCATCGCTGGTGATACACCTGCTGCCGCAGCAACACTTGGAATTAATCCAACCGTTGCATAAAATACAGATAATCCATTACCACTAATTAATCCAATCACAAATGTAATTCCACTAAACGCTAACATCATAATAACGCCAGCACCTTCTAATCCATTTGCTGATTCCATAAGCATATCAACAACACCTAGAGCTTTTAATCCATTAACGAATACAGTTGCTGCAACCATTATGGATACTACAGATGCTAAACCAGTTCCCATACCTTTGAAAAACTCTTGCACATCTTGAGTAACCTTAGGGATTTGTCTTTTTCTTAAAGCTTCACATATAATTGTTACAATTAAACTGATAAAAGTAATAGTTACTAGGCCAACATTTAATGAAGGAAATCCTAAATTTATAACAATTACTAAAATCAAAGGTAATACTGGTAATAATCCATAAAAGGTTGGAGGTAGATCTTCACGTAGACCTTTTAACTCAGTTTTAAATGTAGTACCTTTTGCTTCATCCTTTTTATCACAATATTTTTGCCAAAAATAATGTGCAAT